>JAYVKR010000181.1:0-7488 GCA_043768185.1 Flavobacterium sp. | reverse complement strand
CAACTTTAGATAATTTTAAAAAATCTTCTTGTTGTTGTTTATTGCTTTCTTCTTTAGTTTGAAATTTAATTTCCATCATTTAAAATTTAAAATTAATGTTCAGATACTAATTCTAATTCTGTTCTAAAAGCCAACATTTTATCGCCAAATAATGCTAAACCTTCTTCTCTTAATCTTGGTGCGTCTTCGTTGTAATATTGTTGTAAAGTTTCTTTATTTTCTGTTGTGTATTGAATAGAATAGGTTGTTCCGCCCATTTCTTCTTCTATTAAAACCTTAACCATTCTTGCCGACGAAAATTTTCCTGTAGCAAGTACATCTGCAATATGTTTAGTTTGCATCCATTGCATCCATTGGTCGTGAACGCTTTCGTGAATGTTTATGGTTACGTTGTAAATTATCATAATGATTTTAGATTGTTGATTAACGATTTTTGAATCGAATTAAATTGAAAATTGATTTTAGAATTAGTTGTATTCCTTCGACTGCGCTCAGGATGACTGAATTTCTTAAGTTTTATAATTTTTTAAAATTTGAAATTGATTTTTTATATATAATTTTGATATATATTTTATTGTGTTCCTTCGACTGCGCTCAGGATGACAAAATTGATATTGATTTTTGAAATTTATTTTTGAAATTGACTTTTGAAATTGAAATTGATTTTTGAAATTGAAATTGATTAAATATCCTTATCGCCACGAAGTTTCCTATACTTTTTTTGAGATTCTACAAAGAAAATACTGTCTGCATGATTCATAATTATGGCTTCATAAAGTGGTTTTGCCTTTTCTATATCATTTAATTTATTGTAAATTTCTGCCGAATAAAAATTGGCTTCATCTATATAAATGCATTCTTTATGATTATCAATTATTTGTTTGTAATGTGATAAAGCTTGCGGAAAATCGTTTAACTTTTCATAGATTTTTCCAATTCTAATTAATGTTGCAGGTTCAATTTCTGATGCTTTATTTTCTTTTAAAATGGCTTGAAAGGAAATTAAAGCATCTTGTTTTTTGTCTTGAAAAAGTAAAAAATCTGCTTTGGCAAATTTCTTTAATGCTACATGTAATGAATCTTCGGCTTTACTATCGTTTAACAATAAAAATAGATCTAATGCATCGTTGGCAATGAGTTGTGTTGAAGCAGATTTTAAAACTTTAAGTTGATGTTCTGCCCAATCAAAATCGGTTTTGTAATAACTAGTTTTGGCAATTTTTAAACTTGCTTCTTGACCAATTGGACTGTTATTAGACTCGTTTTCTATTTGAGAATAATACAATAATGCTTGATTAAATTTTTCTTCAAACAATAAAATATCTGCCAATTCCATTTTAATTTCGGCAATTTGATTAGGTTTTAAAGGCATTTCTAAAGCATTTTTTAGAATCGTTTTTCCTTCGTCGGCATTTTTTAAATTAAAAGTTACAAAATGTGCTTTTAGTTTTAAAAGTGATAATGAATATGGACTAACACCAAATTCTTTTATTAAATTATCTAATTCTGTGTTGATTGCAACAAAATCTTTTGGCTGCGCTTTTTTAATTTTCATATCTATTAAATAAGCGTTAGATTGTATTTGTAAATCTAAATCTTTAGTGTTTTCTAGTACAAATCCTAAAATTTCTGTTGCTGTTTCGTCATCATTTTCTTCAATAGCTAGTTGACCTAGATTTACGATATTAGAAAACGATTCTGGATCACGTTTATAAATTGCTTTTTCTTGAATAAATGCTTTTCCATATTCTTTTATTTGAACATAATACCAACTTAAATATTGATTCCAAAAAATATCTTGTCCTTTTTGTACTCTAACTAATAATGCTTTTTTCAAGGCAGAGTTGAAAGTTTCACTTGCATCTTCTGTCATAAAACGCGACAATTGATTTTGAATCATTATCGAATTTTGAGGATTGTTTTGCGATTCGGTTAAGAATTTTTCAATCATCATATCGGTATCGCCTTTTTGACCATAAAGCAATGCCATTTGAAAATTAAAATTAAATTTTGGCTCTAAATCTATTGCAATTTGATATGCTTGAAGTGCAAAATCTAGTAATGCTTTTCGCTCAAAAACATAAGCAATATTGTAAACTTCGTTGGGTGTTTTTCTAATTTTATCTAAAGCAAGATTGTATTGTTTATTGGCTTTATCCTGTAATTTTTGTAATTGAAAATTAAAACCAAGTTCAACCAAAAGACTTCCTTGTTTGAATTTATCTAACCTATCTTGAATACTTTTTTCGGCTTTTTCAAATTGTGATAATTGCTGATAACATTCAATTGTTTTTTGAAAATAATTAAAATTATTGGGTTGTGCTTTTAGTAATTCTTCAAAGGCAATTTGTGCTTTTTCAAATTCGCCTCTATCAAAATAGTTTTGCGCCAATTGTTCTGATTGCGATTGAACAAAAAGCGAAAACGATAAAAAGAATAAAATAAAAAGTTTTTTCATAACATAACTTTAAGATACAATGTACTAAAGTAACACATTTTGTGCCAGTTTAGTACATTGATAAAATTTATTAACTTTTAATTAATTAGTCAATCATATCGAAACCTGTATATTTACGTAGCACTTCTGGAATTAAAATTCCGTTAGGTGTTTGATAATTTTCTAAAATTCCGGCAAGAACTCTTGGTAATGCAAGTGAACTTCCGTTTAATGTGTGTGCCAATTGGTTTTTTCCTTCTTTATCGCGAAAACGCAATTTTAATCTGTTGGCTTGAAAGGTTTCAAAATTAGATACTGATGAAATTTCTAACCATCTATCTTGAGCGGTAGAAAAAACTTCAAAATCATAAGTCAATGCCGATGCAAAACCCATATCACCACCACAAAGACGTAAAACTCTATATGGTAATTTTAGTTCATCAAGAATTTCTTTTACGTGATTTACCATTCCTTCTAGCGCTTCATACGATTTATCTGGATGTTCTACACGTACAATTTCTACTTTATCAAATTGATGTAATCTATTTAATCCACGAACGTGTGCACCATACGAACCTGCTTCGCGACGAAAACATGGTGTGTAACCTGTGCAAAGAATTGGTAAATCATTTTCGGCAATAATTACATCTCTAAAAATGTTAGTTACTGGAACTTCGGCTGTTGGAATTAAATATAAATCGTCTGTTGCATCGTGGTACATTTGACCTTCTTTATCTGGCAATTGTCCTGTTCCATAAGCAGAAGCTTCGTTTACCAAATGTGGAACTTGATATTCTAAATAACCAGCATCTGTATTTTTATCTAAAAAATAAGTGATTAAAGCACGCTGTAATTTGGCACCTTTTCCTTTGTAAACAGGAAATCCTGCGCCTGTAATTTTTACACCCAATTCAAAATCAATAATATCATATTTTTTTACTAATTCCCAATGTGGTAAAGCTTCGCCATGTAATTTAGGTATTTCGCCAGATTCAAATACATTCAAATTTTCTTCTGGTGTTTTTCCATAAGGAACGATTTCTGCAGGAAGATTTGGCAAAAGATACATTTTCTGAGTCAACTCGTGTGTTAAAACTTCTAGTTTATCTGCTGCAGCTTTACTATTTTCTTTTAATGAAACGTTTTTTAGTTTTAAAATTTCTGCTTTAGATTTTTCTCCACTTTTCATTAAATCGCCTATATCTTTAGATAATTTATTAGATTCTGCAAGAGAATTATCCATTTCTGCCTGTACGCTTCTTCGACTTTCGTCTAATTGTACAACTTGTTCAACAAGTTCTTTAGCATCCATATTTCTTTTTGCCAAAGCTGTAATTACTTTCTCTTGATTTTCTCTAATAAATGCTATTTGTAACATGACTTAATTTTTTATAAGGAAGCAAATTTATGAAATTGCTTTTTATTAATTCTATAATATAAAATTTAAAGTTTATGTTATAATTACTACAGTAATACTATTTTAACCAAAGATTTAAGATATTTTTATTATTTTAAGTTTAGAATTAGTAGTACATTCGCATAAATATTGCTATTTATTATGAAAAAAACCTACTTATTATTATTAATCTTATCAATTTCGTTTTCTTTTGGTCAAAACCATAGAAAAGAATTTGATGAAATGGTTACTTCAGAAATGCATTCTGCCTCTAAATTATTAAATTTAGTTGTAAATACAAATACGCTAAATTATGATATTACTTATCATAAATTAGAATTTACAGTAAATCCTGCAGTTTATTTTATTTCCGGAAAAGTTACTACAACCTTTATAGCATTAGCAAATATGAATACCGTAACTTTTGATTTGTCTAATCCAATAGTGGTTTCTTCTGTCAAAAAAAATAATATTGATTTAACTTTTGTTCAAAATGGAAATAATGAATTGGTTATAACATTACCTTCTATGCTTTCAATTGGTAGTTCTGAAACGGTAGAAATAATATATTCAGGACAACCTCCAGTTTCAGGTTTTAGCGCATTTGCATCTCAAACTCATAACGGAACACCAGTTTTATGGACACTTTCTGAACCATTTGGAGCTAGAGATTGGTGGCCATGCAAGCAAGATTTAAATGATAAAATAAATTCAATTGATGTTTACATTACTGCTCCAAGTCAATATGTTGCCGTTTCTAATGGTATTGAGCCAGAAGCACCAATTGTAAATGGCACAAATAAAACTACTCATTTTCATCATAGTTATCCAATTCCTGCTTATTTAATATGTATGGCAGTTACAAATTATACAGTTCACACTCAATCTGCAGGAAGTGGCGCAAATTCATATCCTATTGTAAATTATATTTATCCAGAAAATTTTACTGCTGTTGTTCAAGAACAATTAAATCAAACACCTTTAATATTAGATTATTTTTCAACATTGTTTGAATTATATCCTTTTAGTAATGAAAAATATGGTCATGCCCAATTTGGTTGGGGTGGAGGAATGGAACATACAACAGTTTCATTTATGGTTGGTTTTTCAAGACAATTGATTGCTCATGAAATGGCACACCAATGGTTTGGTGATAAAGTAACGTGTGGTTCATGGAAAGATATTTGGCTTAATGAAGGATTTGCTACTTACCTTGCTTCGATGGTATATGAAAATTTTGATGGTCCAGCTGCTTTTGTAAGTGATAAAACCAACATGATTAACAATATAACCTCGAGCACATCAGGGTCTGTTTATTTAACAGATGCTGAGGCATTGAATGTTAATCGTATTTTTAGTAGTCGATTGAGTTATAATAAAGGAGCCATGGTTCTTGAAATGCTTCGTTTTAAACTTGGCGACACCGCTTTTTTTCAAGGATTAAGAAATTATTTAGCGGATACAAATTTAGCCTATGGTTATGCTGTTACTTCGGATTTACAAACCCATCTTGAAGCTGTTTATGGAAGTAGTTTAACGGAGTTTTTTAACGATTGGATATATCGTCAAGGATATCCAACTTATACAATAACTGCTCAAAATATTGGTGGAGGTCAAGCTCGATTTGTTGTTAACCAAACACAATCAAATTTAAGTGTTACCTTTTTTGAAATGCCAGTTCCAATTAGAATTTTCGGATCTGGAGGACAACAACAAGATATCGTATTAAACAACACTACAAATGGTCAAGTTTTTATTCAAAATGTTCCATTTAGCATAACAAGTATTTCTTTTGATCCTGATAAACATCTTATTTCAAAGAATAATAATGCCACGCTAGATAACAGCGTGTTTGAAATTGAATCTGCACTTGAGATTTACCCTAATCCAACAAGTACTATTTTAAATATTAAATTACCAAATATAGTTGATTTTCAAAAAGTTATTGTCTATAACACTATAGGCCAGAAAGTATTGGAAAGTAACTCAGCTAGTATTGATGTTTCTAACCTTTCAGATGGGGTTTATCCAATAACTGTAACAACTTCAGAAGGAACATTTCATAAAAAATTCATAAAAAAATAAGCATTCGCTATTTATAATATACAAGAGTAAGGCGAAAACCTTACTTTTGTCCGTTATTAAAAAATCAGAACTATAAAAAATGGAAATTGCAATTAAATTATCTCAATTTTTATTGAGTTTATCAATACTTATTATCCTTCATGAACTAGGGCATTTTATCCCCGCAAAATTATTCAAAACGCGAGTAGAAAAATTCTATCTTTTCTTTGATATTAAATATTCCTTATTGAAAAAGAAAATAGGTGAAACCGAATATGGTATAGGTTGGTTGCCGCTTGGAGGTTATGTGAAAATTTCTGGAATGATTGATGAAAGCATGGACAAAGAACAAATGGCTTTGCCTCCACAACCATGGGAATTTCGTTCTAAACCAGCTTGGCAACGATTGATAATTATGCTAGGTGGCGTTACAGTTAATTTTATTTTGGCATTCATTATTTATATTGGCATGACATTTTTTTACGGAGAACAATATATTGCAAACTCTGAATTAAAAGATGGAATTTGGGTAGCTAATCCCGTTGTTGAAAAAGCGGGTTTAAAAACGGGGGATAAAATTATAGCAATTGATGGAGTAAAAGCCGAACGCTTTTATGAATTGAATGAGAAAATTTTATTGTCAAAAGAAATAGAAATTCTTCGCGATGGTAATTCTCAAAAAATACATTTTCCAGTTAATTTTATTGACCAATTAATGGAAGGTAAGCGCGCCTCTATAATTGAACTTAGAGTTCCATTTGTGGTAGCTGGAATAGAAGAGGGTTCAAAAAATAAAGATGTTGTTAAAGTAAAAGATATTATTATAAGTTTTAATGGGAAACCAATAACTTATGCTGATGAGGTTTTAGCAGCCGTTGATAGTTTAAAAGGCAAGACAGTTGCTACTATTGTTAAAAGGGATGGGAAAGAAATAGCTTTAAGTATCAAAGTTAATGATAGTGCTAAATTAGGAATTGCTTATGCGTCTAGAATGCCATTGAACAATTTAGAAAAGTTAGGACTTTACAAAATCAGTAAACAAGAATTTGGTTTCTTTAAGTCTTTCCCAGTAGGAATCAATAGAGGTTTTGAACAATTGGGAAGTTATTGGAAACAATTAAAAGCTATTTTCAATCCAAGTACAGGTGCTTATAAAGGCGTTGGTGGATTTGCTGCAATTTTTAATATTTTTCCAAACACCTGGAGTTGGGAAGCTTTTTGGAGTATCACCGCTTTATTGTCTATTATGTTAGGAGTAATGAATTTGTTACCAATTCCAGCACTTGATGGTGGTCATGTGATGTTTTTATTGTATGAAATAATTTCAGGCAAAAAACCAAGTGATAAGTTTTTAGAAAATGCACAAATGGTTGGTTTTGTATTACTTATTGCATTATTATTGTTTGCAAATGGTAACGATATTTATAAAGCAATTGTTGGGAAATAAAATTTTCGAAAATTTTATTTCTTTTTGTTTGTAAAAATTAAAAATCGCATTATATTTGCAACCGCTTAAAAGATATAACATCTTCCTTCTTAGCTCAGTTGGTTAGAGCATCTGACTGTTAATCAGAGGGTCCTTGGTTCGAGC
>JAYVKR010000180.1:0-2901 GCA_043768185.1 Flavobacterium sp. | reverse complement strand
TAGAAAAACATAGTTTTGGTGATGTTGTTCTTGAAATTATCGATGAAGAAATTGTTTATTTAGGTCAAGAGAAATCGAATGAACTGTATAATTTCCTTATTGAAAAAGAATATATAGATGCTAAAGGAAAAGTACAAGATAAACTTAGAATTGCTTTAAAAGAAGATAATGTTGAACTACCAGAAGAACTAACCAAAGACCCAAAAGTAGTAAGTCAAATTTTAAATACTTTAAAACAAACTGCTGGTAAACTGGATATAAAAAATACTGCTGATAAGCAATTAGTAAAAGTCAACAAACGAGTTTTAGACAGTCCAGAATTTAAAGAGTTATGGGAAAGAGTAAAATTTAAAACTACATTCTCAGTAGATTTTAATTCCGATAGTCTAATTGACCAGTGCATCAAAACGATTGATGACAGTTTAAAAATTACCCGTGGTAAACTGATTTACACCAAAGCTAAAATTGGAATTACCGTTGGTGGTGTTGAAGGAGTTGAAGAGCCTAATAGTACAGGCATCTATTCATTGGATGATGAAGTTCAAAACCTTCCAGATATTGTGAGTTATTTGCAAAATGAAACACAACTTACTAGAAAGTCAATTGTCAAAATTTTGACTGGTAGTTTGAAATTGAAATACTTCAAAATCAATCCGCAAAAGTTCATTGAAGGTTGTATTGATATTATCAATGAACAAATGAGAGTTCATATCATTGATGGAATCCAGTACAAAAAAATTGGAAACTCAGATTGTTATAGTCAGGAATTATTTGAAAATAAAGAACTGTTTGGTTATTTAAAAAGTAACCTAAAAACAAGTGAAAAATCACCATACAATTATGTGGTTTATGATTCTAATATCGAATCAACTCTAGCTACTGAATTTGAGAACAGTAGTAATATTTCGGTTTATGCAAAGTTACCAAGCTGGTTTATTATTGATACACCACTAGGAACGTATAACCCCGACTGGGCTGTACTTTGGAAGGATGAAAATGAAGAAAAACTTTTCTTTGTTGTAGAATCAAAAGGTAGTACTGGTTTATTTGATTTGAGACCAAAAGAAATGGCTAAAATTGATTGTGGTAAGAAGCATTTTGAAGCTATTGGTAGCGAAATGATAGTTGCAAGTGAGATGAGTGATGTGGTGGATTTTGCTTTGGGCAATTAATATATAGATTATGGGAAATAATAAAGACATTAAAATTCACTTTGACAAGTATGAAATACTCATGGAAGGTGAAAAAAATTGCGAGATGAAAATAATCATATTAGATGAGATTAAAAAGAATCACACTGATACAAGATTAAAATCTGTTAAAGTAGCACATCCAACAATTGCGATGGAAGTGGATTTATTAGTTGAGTCCAAAATCGATGATAAAAGAAATTTTAAATTCAAATTAAGAGCTAAAGATTTGACTGGAGAACCTTTCTTCCGCTTCGATTCAGATGGTGTATCACATTTAAATAAAATACCTTTAATTCCTCTAAATGAATTAAAAGTTGATACGCCACATTTTCATAAATTTGATAATGAGGGAAGAAACATTGCTTATCAAACTGATGCATTAAAAGACACAAATACACGTGAAATCCTTTTAAATGATGCTACTTTATGTATGGCACATTATTGCGATGAATCAAAAACTTTTTACAATACAGAATATATTGAAATACAACAAACTCCAGCTTCTGAATTAGATTTAGATACTGATATTTTTAATCCTTTAAAAGGCGTTAGTTATGAGTAAATATCAAAATATCTACGAGAATATTAAATTTTGTTTCGACCAATTATGGACATTCAAATATAGAGGTGATGAAACCCTCGAAATTATTACACCATATTCTACAACATCTAATAAATTTGTTTCGTTATTTCTAACAAAAAGGGATGATAAATTCATTATTTCTGATGGAGGTCTATTAAATTCCGAAGTTTATGAATCAAAAGTTGACTATGATAATCAGTGTTTATTGAAAATACTCTATCATTATGAAAATCATTATCAAATAAAAACTACTACTGATAATAAAGGTTACAAACATTATTATAAAACTACTACCGATGAAATATTAATTCCAAATTTAATTTATGATTTGGCACAATTTATTTCAATGTGTGTATCATCCGCCACAGTAGAATTTGAGGACTTACAAGAAAAAGAAGAAAAGGAAACATTCCGTAAAAATGCTAATGCATTCCTTGAATCATTTGTGAGCAAAGATGATACAAGATTTCGAGCAAGTTTAGACAAAGAAAAATATAGAACTGTTAGATTTAGTGCTATTATTGAAAGAAGAAGTAGATTATCTTTAGTTAGTTATGTAACTGGAACGAACATCGCTAATTACTCCAATAGTATAGCTCGAACAAATTTAAATTTTGAAATTGCTACATCCTCAAAATACAATCCATACATTGAAAATAAAATTGTATTAATGAATGATAGTGCTGATGGGTACGTTCCACAATCATTGTATAATCAGTTAAATATTCTTAAAGAACATACTAATAATCAAGAACCTATAAAGTGGTCGGAAAAAGATAAACTTAAAGTTTTATTGGATTCAGAAAGATACTATTTACCTAATAGTTTTAAACCTTTTTCAATAAGTTCTTTCGCCTCCACAATTTCACTTTGAACCACTAAATTTCCTTTAGTTGGCACAAACATTTCCCTAATATCGACATCCAAAGCTTCAGCAATTTGTAGAAGTAGATTTATTGTAGGCAAATTTTTCTCAGAATTTATATTACTAATGGTGGTGGTTGATACTCCAACCTTATTAGCTAATTCTTCCCTACTGATTCCTTTTAGATTCATTAGTTCTTTTAGTCGTAATACTTCCATACTTTATTATTTAGAATACAAATATACATGAAAATGAAGTAA
>JAYVKR010000179.1:0-6409 GCA_043768185.1 Flavobacterium sp. | reverse complement strand
AATATCGTGTTTTCTAATCTTTAATCAAACCACAACAGCTTTGCTTTGCTTAAAGTTTCTGCAATCAATATCGTGTTTTCTAATCTTTAATCAAACCACAACAATCGTCTCTTTACTCCGTGTCATCGTTAAAATATCGTGTTTTCTAATCTTTAATCAAACCACAACATATTAATAGGAATAGAATTCATTTTGTAAAATATCGTGTTTTCTAATCTTTAATCAAACCACAACCTCAATAGTCTTGTTTTCGTACTCTTCATAATATCGTGTTTTCTAATCTTTAATCAAACCACAACTTTCTTCGCACATTTATTTCTAAACCTACAAATATCGTGTTTTCTAATCTTTAATCAAACTACAACATACAATCTGTGTAAAAATAGTGTAAAAACAATATCGTGTTTTCTAATCTTTAATCAAACCACAACCAACGGTACACGGTCAAAAGGGAAATTTATAATATCGTGTTTTCTAATCTTTAATCAAACCACAACTTTTCGGATTTCCCCAACTTAATTCGGTCAAATATCGTGTTTTCTAATCTTTAATCAAACCACAACTACAAAAGAAACATATCAATCAATTAACGGAATATCGTGTTTTCTAATCTTTAATCAAACCACAACAATCTCAATGTCTCCAACCAAAGGGGTTGTAATATCGTGTTTTCTAATCTTTAATCAAACCACAACCGTGGAACTCTGCGACAACAGCGGGTGAAAAATATCGTGTTTTCTAATCTTTAATCAAACCACAACTTGAACAACTTTTATCTGTTTCTCTTACTTAATATCGTGTTTTCTAATCTTTAATCAAACCACAACTACCAAAGAAACATATCAATCAATTAACGGAATATCGTGTTTTCTAATCTTTAATCAAACCACAACACCAACACTATCATTATGAACGATGTAATTAATATCGTGTTTTCTAATCTTTAATCAAACCACAACCGAAAACTTGAACGAAACGCCCGAAATAAAAATATCGTGTTTTCTAATCTTTAATCAAACCACAACAATTTCACTTTGGTACTGCCGTTGTAAACGAATATCGTGTTTTCTAATCTTTAATCAAACCACAACTTCAAATTGTAGCTTGTTATTGATATATATAATATCGTGTTTTCTAATCTTTAATCAAACCACAACCATATTGTATTAGTGTTAGCCGTTGCTTAAAATATCGTGTTTTCTAATCTTTAATCAAACCACAACTTGTCGTAAATATTAATACAACAAAAGCAAAATATCGTGTTTTCTAATCTTTAATCAAACCACAACATTTAATACTTTGCGAACAAATGGCTCGGTAATATCGTGTTTTCTAATCTTTAATCAAACCACAACGCCTACATTTGCCAAAGAAAATAACACCAAAATATCGTGTTTTCTAATCTTTAATCAAACCACAACTGATCGTTGCAGACACATATATTAATGCGCAATATCGTGTTTTCTAATCTTTAATCAAACCACAACATATAAATAACCTTCTTTTGCCTCACAATAATATCGTGTTTTCTAATCTTTAATCAAACCACAACGCATAGTCTTTTCTACCAAAACACTTTATTAATATCGTGTTTTCTAATCTTTAATCAAACCACAACATTTTATTCATTTTAGATATTTACATTTAAAATATCGTGTTTTCTAATCTTTAATCAAACCACAACAACCAGCAATACGTGAAAGAAATATAATAAAATATCGTGTTTTCTAATCTTTAATCAAACCACAACGGTTGTGGAATTGCACCGTTTAAAATAGCGAATATCGTGTTTTCTAATCTTTAATCAAACCACAACAACTTCGCAACTTAACCCAAATTCACTTTGAATATCGTGTTTTCTAATCTTTAATCAAACCACAACTTGTAATACCTAATGTATATACTTTTTCTTAATATCGTGTTTTCTAATCTTTAATCAAACCACAACAATAACTTCTAACTTACCGTTATCAATCCAAATATCGTGTTTTCTAATCTTTAATCAAACCACAACATAATCTAAAATAAAATAATATGCAAAAAAAATATCGTGTTTTCTAATCTTTAATCAAACCACAACCCATTTAATTCTCCTAGTAAGTAAGTTGATAATATCGTGTTTTCTAATCTTTAATCAAACCACAACCCACAAACGACCTCTAATATTTATTGAAACAATATCGTGTTTTCTAATCTTTAATCAAACCACAACAATGGTACAAGCAGAACTTGAAAATAATTAATATCGTGTTTTCTAATCTTTAATCAAACCACAACGGTTGGTAATTCCATTAAAATCAATAAATTAATATCTTGTTTTCTAATCTTTAATCAAACCACAACTAATGGCTGATGCTTTTGTTGTATTATCGCAATATCGTGTTTTCTAATCTTTAATCAAACCACAACTGAAAGTTCTTGCATCTTTTGCAAGGCAGATGCCATACCTTCCAGTTGTGGTTTGGCTGTTTAAGACTATGAAAAACTTCATGTCAATGAACGTTTTTTTTTAAAAATCTTGTCTCCCAATTATTGTGATGATTTCAATTTCATCACCTTTAATATTATAATAAATAGTGTCAACACCACAAACACAAAAACGTTGAATATCTTTATATTTTGTAACAATTGGAAACATAAATGGATTTGATATAATTTTTTCAAAGCATTCGTGAATCATTATTTGATATTTATCAGCTTGTGTTTCTCCAAACCTGTAAATACCAAATTCGTAAATTCTAAATAAATCTTCTTTAGCTTCGCGACTTAAAAAATAACTATACAATGTTTAGTCTTTTTTTAAACTCGGCTAACATTTCTTCTTTAGTTTGTTTTTCAGCAAATCCACTTTTCAAACCTCTATCTATTTTCATTTGTACATAATCATGATACGCATCGCGTTCACGTGCTTGCTTGATTAAATAATTTACTGCTTCACTTTTACTAGTAAATTCCTCATTACTAACTTGTTGTTTTAACCATTCATCATTTTGATTGGCTAATGTGATACTTTGCCTTGACATAATTACAATTATTTAGTGGTGTAAATTTACACCAAATTATTTGAAATTGAATTATATTTTTCAGATTTTTCTTGAAACTCAAATTTCTATTTACAATTCATATTAATAAACTCTTTACTAAACTCAATATCTATTTTTCCTAATGGATTTAATTTAGTTGGCACAACTCTTAAAGCTGATACACTTTTTCTTAAAACTACCCCATCCATATTAGATAAATCATTTTCAGATGTTGATTCAGCATGATCTACATCACCTAAAGCATAATTATGTCGTTCAAAAATAATTTGTTTTATTTCTCCTTTTTCTTTGTTTTCTGTAAATTTTACAACTTTAAAAAGTCGTAGTTGCAAATCAAGTGAATTTTTCCATTCAATTTCTTCTGGAGTTTTATCAAAAACTAAAAACATATCACCTTGATGTAATTTCAAAAGTGGTTTTTCAGTTTCATTTGGAAAATCTTTTTTTATTATGTTGTAATTATTAACAAGAATAGAACTTCTATTTGTAAATGGTGTTTTTTTTCCTGGATTATCTGGAATTAAATCACCATATATTCTAGCTTCATAATTTGTATCTTTTGCTTTATCAAAATAAAAATCAAATTTATGTTCAAATTTCAGCTTACCACTCTCATCTTTACCTAAATTCTTATCTATTTTTCTAATTTCTTTATAATTCTTTAAATTTTTAGTTGAAGATTTTAATCTCAATCTTTTAATAATCATTTCGCTAATTTCTCTACCTTTTTCTTCATTATAATATTGTGGTAGTACCATATAACCAACCTTATTGCTTTCTTTAACAAATGATTCTAATCCTACTTCTTTTATAAAATCCAAAATACGGTTTTTTATCCCATCGTCAATTATATTTTCTTCAATATCTTTAACTGTCAAATTAGAAACCTTTTCTCGTTGAGCAAAAATCAATTCATCATTTTTCTTAATATGAGCATAAGGGTTTTGGCTATTTAGTCTTCCTCTTAAATTTAATTTCTTTGCATTTTCTTTTTGAGCATTTATTAGCAATGGTTTTATTCTGTCTGTTTGTTTATGATAAACCAAAACTTCTTTATGTAAATTTTTCAATCTTTCAGCAAATTTATTCATTGGTTCTTTTACATTTATTCTTGGATTAGAATTTCCTCTAAAATAATCACTTTCATAATTATGATATACTTCTGAAATCCAATTCACAGTCCCTTTTTCTACACATGCTACAACAATAGCATCAATACAATGATGAATATGATTGCTTCTATCTTTTACCTCTTCTTCGCTTTGCAAACCCCATATTTTTCTTAATGTGTCAGTAATTTTGCCATTAACGACATTTACTTTATTAAAATAAGAATTAAGATAAGCTCTAGCATATTTTGCTATTATTCTTGTATCAACAAGATTAGCATTCGTAAATTGATTGTTGAGTTCTTTAATTTCAAAGTTTCTATATTTTTCTCTTAAGTAATCTAGTTTAAACTTTGTGTAATGTGCTTTGGTCATTACTTCATCGTGAGATGCTGCATCAGTTATTGCTTTTGCAGCATTTTTGAATTTCTTATAATCATCATTTAAATTTTTAAGCGTTACATCCCATTGCACTGTTACATTTGGAACTTTACCAGAAAAAGAATAAGATCTTAAATTTGCATTTCTATTTTTAAAAATTATTTCTTTGGTTATTTCCTTTCCATTAAAATTGAGATTTATTAACGCAGGAAGGATTGTTTTTTTATAATTTCTATTAAAATCAGCATTCGCTAAAGTTTTATTTTTTAAAGAATTATCATTAAACTTACTTCTCGGAATTGTATGCTCAATATCATAAATAGTTTTACCGCCTAAAAAATCACAAATCGAAATTGTATCAGATGTATATAAGCATTGACGATTCTGTTCTCTGTATAAAATATATTTTACTATATCATTATCCGTTGGATTAATTTCTTGATGACACTCTTTTGGATAACAATTTATAATTTCATTTTTTGCCCATGTTCTAATAGTTTCTTGTTCTTTTTGCCATATTGACAATGCCCTTCTATAACTAGCACTATTAATTTCTCCTGCAACTTCAAGATTTACTTCTGTACCTTTATCAACTAAGCCATTTCTTATTAACTCATTGCAAAGTCTTTTAACTTGGTGCATTGCTCTATTAAAAACAGGATTTTTTATAGAACTAATTTCTGGGTTTCCAAGTTTTTTAACTGCCTTAGGATAAGCTTCCATTGCAGATGGATGATATAATTTACTAACGTCAATTTTATCATTTGGAAAAGCTTTCTTTAACACTTCAAGTATAAATTCTGGAATTGTTTTAGTTGTTAAATAATTTATATCTTTTTGAGATTTATCAAAAACAGCCTCATAAAATAAATCCCAACAATTTTTGGTTATTTTTAAAATCTCTTCACTTTCTAATTTGTTTAATTGCAATTCTCCTACCCAATCTGCTATTTCATAGTCTAATCCTTTTTTATGAGATTCAATGTTAAAGGCATTATTTCCTAATGAAAATGGTTCCTTACTTTTTTTAAACTTACTAATGTAATTATTTACAATTCCTTTATTTTGCTTTTCTACTCTGAAAAGTTCTAAAGCTTCTTTAACTTTTTCTGAAATTTGTTGTTCTTCAATTTCAGATACCTTTCTTCCTAAAACTTCTGTTATGTTGGCTAAAAAAACTGCATTTGTATATATTTCTCCTTTAATTAAAAAAGGTAATATCTTTCTTATAGCAGATTTACTTAAACTTCCATATCCTTTAACCAACTTAATTTTAATAAAACTTTCAATACTTTTATCATCGAGTTTTAAATGTTTCTCAGCAAATTCCTTTCTGATAATTTTTTTATATTTAGAACCAAAAACATCCATTTGCAAGCAGTGCCAAACATCTTCAATACTTAATTGATTTTTCCCTTTTTCATCATTGTAACCAGTATTTAAAAATTTCAATTTGTTATATTCCTCGACACCTATTGTCTTTTTTAACGAAGTTGTAGTTGGACAAGCTGAAAACTTTTTATCCATTGGAAAATTAAAACCAATTACAGCATCAGTTTCTGATTCAATCTTCTTTCCTTTTAAATAAACTTCTGTTGGTAGTTTTAAATAACAATAAGATTCTCCCTTACTTAATTTATTGGCAATTTTTCCGAATTCAAAATCTGTTATTTGTAAAAATTCATTTTTAAGGCTTAAGTCTAGTTAATATATGGTAAATTAATAATATCTTTAAATTCAAACCAAGCCGTAAATGATGTAGCAATCATGGTAATTGTTTTTTTAACTGGGCTTTGATTGTCATTTATTATTGATTTTAATGCGTACCAATTCAAATAATTTTGTAAATACTTTGTTGCTACACCATTAAAATCT
>JAYVKR010000178.1:0-10999 GCA_043768185.1 Flavobacterium sp. | reverse complement strand
TATAAACCTGGTTTCCCAGAAATTGATAATATTTTTTCTACAGTCATTTATATTGTATTTTTAAATTTTATTTTTTTTAAAATTGTAATTGATATTGATTTTTGATATTGATATTGAAATTGAAACTTATCGTCCTTTTTTATTTGCAAATTTCATTCGGTAATCTGGACGTGCTTTTCCATCCATAATATTTTGTAATTTTTTCTTTATTAACGTCTTTTTTAGAGAAGATATTTTGTCTGTAAACAAAATTCCTTCAATATGATCGTATTCGTGTTGTATTACTCTGGCAATCAAACCATCATAAGTTTGGGTTTTTTTAACAAAATTCTCATCAACGTATTCAATTGTGATTTTTTCATTGCGATAAACATCTTCACGAACTTCTGGAATACTTAGACAACCTTCGTTAAAAGACCATTCTTCGCCTTCTTCAACAATCATTTTGGCATTAATAAAAGTTTGTTTAAAACCTTTTAATTGTACTTGTTCTTCTGGTGTTAAATCTTCACTATCACTAAAAGGTTCAGTATCAATTACAAACAATCTAATTGGTAAACCTATTTGTGGCGCAGCCAAACCAACGCCATATGCATTGTACATCGTATCATACATATTGGTTAGCAAATCTTGAAAATTAGGATAATCTGCCGAAATATTTTCGCAAACTTTTCTTAAAACTGGATCGCCATAACCTACAATTGGTACTATCATTTTATTACTATTCTGAATTCAAAAAATAATATTACAATAATATTATTTTTGAAATTATTTTAAATTGATTGCAAAAGTAAACAAAAAAATAAATTAGAAGTCCAATTGCAAAACTTTACTTGTCATTTCTCTTATTGATTTAGAAAGTTCTGGATTTTCATTTAAAGATTGACCATACGATGGAATTATTTCTTTAAGTTTAGATTGCCATTCTACAGTTTTTAATTCATCTGGAAAACAACGATTTAACAATTCTAACATAATTGCAACTGCGGTTGATGCTCCAGGAGAAGCACCAAGTAAAACTGCTAAACTTCCGTCGCCAGCACTTACAACTTCGGTACCAAATTCTAAAACTCCACCACCATTTTCATCTTTTTTAATAACTTGAACACGTTGTCCTGCGGTTTCTAATTCCCAATCTTCTATTTTGGCAGTTGGTACATATTCTAATAAAGCATCCAATCTATCATCTTGCGATTGTCTAACTTGATCTATTAAATATTTGGTTAACGGAATATTTCTAAATCCGGCAGAAAGCATTGGTAAAATATTATCGGCTTGAATGGATTTTACCAAATCTAGATAAGAACCATTTTTTAAAAATTTAGTAGAAAATCCAGCATATGGCCCAAAAAGTAATTCTTGTTTTCCGTTTATAACTCTTGTATCAATATGTGGAACCGACATTGGTGGTGCGCCAACAGCAGCTTTTCCGTAGACTTTGGCATGATGTTTTTTTATAACTTCGTCATTGGTACATCGCAACCATTGACCAGAAACTGGAAAACCTCCAAACCCTTTTCCTTCTTCTATATCGGCTTTTTCTAATAATGGTAAAGAACCACCACCAGCACCAATAAAAACAAATTTTGAATTTATTTTTCTGCTTTCACCCAATGCTAAATCTTTAACTTTTATTGTCCAACTACCATTGTCTTGTTTTTTTAATTTATTAACTTCGTGGTGAAAATGAATTGTAACACCTTCTTGATTTTTTAAATAATCAAACATTGTTCTGGTTAATGTTCCAAAATTTACATCGGTTCCAAGATTCATTTGCGTGGCTGCAACTTTCTCTTCGCTACTTCTACCTTCCATAACTAATGGCATCCACGATTGAATTTCTTCAAACGAAGTAGAAAATTGCATTCCTTTAAAAAGTGTATTTTGGGTTAAACCATCAAAACGTTTTTTCAAGAAATCTACATTTTTTTCACCCCAAACAAAACTAATATGTGGAATACTTTTTATGAATGTTTGTGGCGATGAAACTAGATTTTGATTTACTAAATAAGCCCAAAATTGTCTTGAAAGTTCAAATTGTTCGGCAATTTTTACTGCTTTTTTTGTTTCTACACTTCCATCTACTTGTTGTGGCGTGTAATTTAATTCGCAAAATGCCGAATGACCTGTTCCTGCATTATTCCAAGCATCTGAACTTTCTGCGGCAGCAACATCTAATCTTTCAAAAATTTCTATTGTTATATTGGGTTGTAATTGTTTTAGAATTACACCTAAAGTTGCACTCATAATTCCTGCACCAATAAGAACAACATTAGTTTGAGGAATGATTACAGAATTGTTCATAGCAAAATTTTTATGCAAAGATACAAATGCTATTTGCTAAAATTTTATTAAAAATTATGAGATTTTAAGGAATTTACGAAATCGATTTAATATTTAAATCATTTTTCTTGTAAGGTAATCTTGAAGCATAATTGTAGCAGATATTTCGTCTATTAATGCTTTGTTTTGACGTTGTTTTTTCTTTAAACCACTATCTATCATTGTTTGAAATGCCATTTTAGATGTAAAACGTTCGTCTACACGAATTAGTTTCATTTCTGGAAAATTAGTTTTAAAGTTTTCTACAAATTTCTCAATAATTTCTGTGCTTTGCGATGGTTCGCCATTCATTTGTTTTGGTTCGCCAACAAGAACTTCTTTTACATTTTCTTTAGCGAAATAGTCTTTTAAAAAAAGAATTGCAGTTTCTGATGGAATTGTAGTTAAGCCAGATGCAATTATTTGTAATTCGTCTGTAACTGCTATTCCTGTTCGTTTTAATCCGTAATCTATGGCTAGAATTCTTGGCATTTTTTTTTACAAATTTAAAGTAAAAGTTTGAATTGTTTAATGTTGTTTGAATTGTTTAATATTATTAAGATTATATAATCAAAAAAATCCTCTTTGCAGAGGATTCTTCACTTTTTTGTTTGAGTAGTTGTGTTTGTTTGTTATTGATATTATTTACTTGCTTCAAATTTAGCTACAGCTTTTTTGCCATTATGAAAATGTAACATTGCGCCTTCTATCATGTAATTATCAACTTTTGTTAAAGCTTTGTTGAAGTTGGTTTCTGTTGTCATTTCTGGACAAGCCATTTTGGTTGATCCAATATTAGAAAAAGCTAATTTGGTTGTAGCTTTCATAACGAAAGATCCAAAAATTTTGTTACAACCCGCAAATGCTGCAAATTTTCCAGTTTTAGAATCTAAGTTTATGTAGTATTCTTTATTAGATGTATTAGTTATAGCTTTTCCGTTAAGTTCTACTAACTTCCATTTTGTTTCTGCTAAAGCATATTTTCCTTTAGTTTCATCTATATTTTTGGTGGTAGTTTTTGTTGACATTTTATCAAGTAATTCTACATTAGATGAATCTAAATTGGTAGAATCTACCATTGTAGAATCTATAATCATTTCTTCTTTAGCAATTGTTGTTGTGTCTTGTGTTGCAATAGTATCCATATCGTTGTTGACATCAATATTTTCTGCTTTTTTACAACTTGATACTGTAATTAATGTTAGTAATGTAATAAAATATAATTTTTTCATAAATTGTTGGTATAACTGTTTGTGTTATATCTTACAAAAGTAAAGTGAATTGAAATAATAATGTTATACAATTTATACTAATTGTTACATTATAAAAGGAAAAGACAACTGTTTTTTAGCCCAGATTGTAATGGAAATCCTTTATTTAATTTTTTTTGTGAAAACAAAGAAAATTAAATAAAGATTGGAATGGAAAGCTGGAAAATGGTAAATTAATAAAGCCCAAGCCAATTGCTTTTAGAAAAACTATTTTTTTACAAGTTTTTTAGTGATTCTATTTTGGTTTGTTTCTAAAACGGCTAAGTAAACTCCGGTAGGAAATTGTGCTAAAGAAAACTGTTTTTCTAAACTAATAGTACTGAATTTAGTATTAAAAACTGTTTTTCCAAAAACATCAATTAATGAAAAAGTATAATTGGTTGCATTTAATATTCCAGTATTTACCGTAACTAAATCTTGAGTTGGATTTGGATAAAAACTTACTTGAAAATCTTTACTAAAATTTTCAGTTTCTAACTGGTTTGTATTTGCTACAGCAAAATGCATTGTTGCTCCAATGGCAGCTTTGGCAACGTTAAAATTATAAATTGGATCCATATTTACCAATAAATCTGAAGCTGTATGTCTAAAAGCAGTTTCATTTTTTTCAAAAAAACCTGTAATTATTTCATTGTTGTTTTCAAAAGTCATATAATCTGATGCGTAGGCCGAAGCCAGAAAAGTATTTAATGGCGAGTACAATTGCACACAATTAATTAACTGATTGGTAATTACATTAGATGCAGCATTATTAGACGTTGGACTACCTGTATCTCTTTCGCAAGTAATTGTATCATTAATTAAACCTGCAACACCACCAACTTCGTCAATATTAAATACAACTCTTATATTTAATTTAGGTGTTGTAGCATTTACAATAGAGTTTACATAATGTTGACTTCCAATTAATCCATCTTCTTCACCACTAAAATTTATAAATTTTATAGAATATTCTGTTGGTACATTTTGTAAAAGTCTAGCTATTTCTAATATTGTAACTACTCCACTTCCGTTATCATTGGTTCCTTTTCCAGTTAAAGAATCGTAATGTCCATCTACAATTACAAATATATTTGGATAAACAGTTCCTATTTTAGTAACAATTAAGTTTTTACATGTAAATGTTCCATTTGTAAAAGAATCTTCTTGAAATTGTGAAACGGTGTAACCATAACTCAAATATTTATTTTTTAACCAATCTAAAGTGTTTTGCAAAGCAACTGTACCACGACGCTTAACTCCAAGTGCTTCATATTGAGTTAAATTAGTAGTAATATTGTTTTGAGAACATTGATTTACAATAGTTGCATAATCAGGTATATAAGTTTGACAACTCCCATTTTTAGTAAAAAAGAGGAGAATTAAGCAAAGAAACAAATTGATTTTAGAAAATTTCATAGTATAATTTGGGAATTATTATAAGTTTCTACAAAAGTAAATAATTTATTTGGCTTAAAAAAAGTATTTATTATTTAGATTTTAAATCTTAATTACAAGTAATTCAAATAGTTAATTTTCATTAACAAATCGTTATCAACTTGTTATACAGCTTTTGGCACACATCTTGAAATGTACTAAACATCAGAAAGAGATTCTGGTCGAAGAAGCTGAAAATCGAAATAGTAAGCAAACTTTTAATTCGATTTATTATGAAAAAAATTACCCTTTTAGTAGCTAGTATTTTACTGTTAGTAAATGTAGCGAAAGCATCAGAAACAATGAGTACTGATGACGTTTTTACAACAAGAATGACATTTGACGAACCAATTTCGTTTACAGAAAGAGGCATTGAGTTTTTTGTTTTTCCAAATGGAGAATTCGATTTTAATACACGTCCAGATGATTCACAAGGCGATTACCAATATAAAAATGCAGGCAAAAGAACGTCTGACGTAAACAGAAACAACAAACCAGAAAACTACGGAGTTTTAGTAGAGCACGACAGTTTTGGTAGAGTTCGAAGAGTTGGAAATACGTTTATAAACTATGATTACAGCGATAGAGTTTCAAGAATTGGAACCGTTTATATGAAATACAATCGATTTGCCTTGGCACAAGTTGGCGGAATGAAATTAATTTACAACCGTAGAGGAGAAATTGTAGACACTGTAGGAAGTGTAAAAGGTAGAAGATATCAAGGTTATGCCTACAACAATCAACATAACGATTATGATTGTGACGATAATTATCCTGTAACATCTACTAATAATAATGACTATTACTACTATAAAACCGACGGAACAAAAGGTAAAATAGAAGACAAAAAATAAAGATTTTGATTGGTTAGGTTAAGTTAAGTTTGTTTGAAAATCCTATGAAGCTTTTGGCAGATTAGGATTTTTTTTATGAAGCCAATCCAGCTATACACTACAATTACTTCTTAAAACAATGTATTTTAAAAGTTTAAAAAGAGCTTCTTTGGTCGCTTTTTTAAACTAAAAAATACAATTGTTTTTTCGTGCGTAATTTTCATTTCTATCTGGGCTAGGAAAATTATAACACTACCTAAAATTACAATGAAATTTTTAAATTTTTAACCGTTTTAAAACTCCATTAAAAACTCCATTAAACTCTTCAGATATTGCTAGTTTATAATTAGTTACAACGTAAAAAACTGCAATTAAAACAGATTTTAAAACAATATTGATAAACGCATTAAAAGGAAAATCCCAATAGTAAAAAAGAACAAAACCTAAAATTATAATACCAAAAGAATAAAAAGTTTTATTTGTAAATGGATATAATTTTAATTTATTAACTACAAAAAGTAATTTTATAGTATTGTAAATCATTACTGTAATTAATGTTGCAAATGCTGAACCTTCTATTCCATAAAGAGGAATAAAAATCATATTCAATACAATCATTAATACAACAGTGAAAATTCCAAATAATAAAACTGTTCTGTAATACTTTGTATTTACAATAATAGAATTGTTATTTCCCAAAATAACATCGTAAAACTTGGATAATCCAATCATAAAAACCACCCAAATTCCACCACTATAATCTTTCGGTACAATATGATAAATTTCTTTTATGTTTAAAAAAATCAAAAGCATAATAAAACCGCCAATAATTTGAAGATTTATTGCACTTTTTTTGTACAAATCGTTTAGTTCACTCCACTTTTGCTCTACCATAAGTTTGGCAGTTATTGGAGCAATAATTTGAGTCATAGCACGACTTGGAACCGCAATTACAGTAGCAATAAATATAGCAACAGCGTACAAAGCATTGTTGGTAATGTCTTTATAAATCGGAATCATTACTTTGTCAAAATCTATAAGCATTACTGCAACTCCACCAGAAACAATTATAAAAAATGAATAATGAACAATCTCTTTTACATTAGCAGGAATTACAAATTTTAAAACTGGTTTTTTAATAGTAAAGGCATAGAATATCATTACTAATAGTTGAACAAAATAGCATAAAGCAGTACAATAAACAAAAGTATCTTTTTGAATAATATCATAATAAACTGCTAACAATAAAACCATAACTAGCAATCTAACAAAAACTTCGCTAATAAAATTTCCAACAACAGATTGCATTTGAATTTTTACCCAAGCATAAAAAATTTCAAAATAAGCCATAAATAATCCAACAACAGGAATTAACCAAAAAAATGGTTTTAATGTTGGATTTTCAATTACCCACAAACTAGATATTGGTTTATAAAATGCATAAAATGCTAAAAAAATTGGAATAATTAATGCCAGTGGCATTACTAGTAAAAAGGTTAAAAATTCATCTCGCTCTTTTTGAGTTTTGTAATGCGAAAAAAATCTAATTAAAGTATTTTGAACTCCAAAAGCTAAAATTGGCATCATAATATGAGCAAAAGAAAGTACCGTTGTAACAATTCCATAATGCAGTTTTCCTAAAAAATTGGTATATAAAAAAAGTGCATTAATTGCTCCTATTCCAAATCCGAAAAAGGTAATTATTGTATTTTTTATAGACTGATTTTGTACAATTCCCATTTATTTTTTTATATTAAAAATTGTTATCTTCCAAGCCAAATCTAAACTAATAGAATGTTCATATTGCAACTTTGGACCCGATTTAAAAGTTACAAATGAAGGTTGATAAACAGCACCAATATAAAAATTATTGGAAACTTTAAAATAACTATTAAAATGTAAACCTAAATTTTGGTTGGTTCTTCTTTTACTTTTAATTGATAAATAATTAGTTGAATTATTGGTTAAATCATTATAATTTTTATTGGTATAATTCCATACATTAATGGCATAATTTAATCCATAACCATAACTAAACTTGTTGAGTTTTTTATTATCATATACCGAAAAATTGAATGAACTCAATTTAGTATATTCGCCTTCTTCAATAAAAATTGGAACAGGAAATGGCACTTCAAAATTAGTTTTTGCATCTGATTGAATACTTAAAAATTTATTTTTAAGATAAAAATAATCTAACCCTAAAGAAATTCCAAGAAATCCGTAACTACTTTTATTGCTTTCACCAGTTGGGTTAAATGAAAAATGATTTATATGTGGTAATGAAAGATGTAATTTTAAAATTCCAGTTTCATCTTTTAAACTTTCACTAAATATAGAATTAACTTTTTTATTCAATGAAATTTTAGAAAATGTTACCGTTGTATCTTTTACTTTTATAAATATATTATTTTTATAGTAAAACCTTTTTTGAGTGTTTAAGTCAACTAAATGCGAAATTGGTGGGTAAAAAAATAAATTACCAATAAAATAATAAGGTCTTATTCTAGATTTTAAGGTCATCTCTTTTTGCAAAGAATCATTTGTGAAAATTAATTTTAAATCATCTCTTGATCTTGTAACGTTAATAATAGCAGGTAAAACATATTTTTTATCATTAACTTTAACAGATGAATTATTAGAGTTTGAAGTTACATTTATATCATAATTTTTATTAGAAAACAAGGTTGCACAAGAAGTAAATAATAATGAAATTGCTACTAAAACTATTTTATTTTTCATTTAAAATTTTTATTAATTTCTCAGTCAAATTTCGTCTAGAATATTCTTGCAAACCTACAGGAAAAACCTTCAGCTTGCCATCTTTATACAAATTATAATATTCTAAAATTAATGCTTTTAATTCTTCTTTTTTATTATAGGTAAAAAATTTTCCTGAGTTAGTATTATTAATAATTTCTTCAAAGTCGGAATCTTTTGGACCAATTGCAATTATTGGTCGTTCTGAAACCATGTATTCAAATAATTTTCCTGGAATTATAATTTTTGTATCCTCAGAATTTATTTCAATTAATAATAAAACTTGCGATTTTCTTTGGTGTGAAATAGCTTCATTATGAGATAAATAACCCAAGTTATTTAAATAATCTGTTAAATAATAATTTGCAATACTAACAAGAACTTCTTTGCTTACTGCTCCTATTAATTTAATTTCTAAATCTTTAGCAAAATCATTATTTTCAGCAACTAATTCTGATAAAGATTGCCATAAAATTTGAGGATTTCTTTCCGATAATAAAGAACCAATATGAGCCAAAGAAAATTTAGCATCTAAAATAGATTTTTCTACCTTTTCAATATCATAACCATTTGTAATTACTTCAATTGGTTTGGTTGTTATAGCTTCAAATTCGATTTTGGTAGTTTTACTTGTAACTATAATTATATCGGCAGAATTAAGTATTTTTTTTTCTAAATATTTATGCTTTTTACTGGCGAAATTTGATAATTTTAGTTGTTTATGATAGCCAATTGTTGTCCAAGGATCACGAAAATCGGCATACCATTTTACATTTAATTCCTGCTTTAATTCTAAACCAATTAAATGCAACGAATGTGGTGGACCAGAAGTTATAATAGTGTCAATATTATTATCTTTTATGTATTTTTTTAAATACTTAACCGATGGTTTTACCCAATAAACTCGTGCATCTGGAATAAATAAATTTCCTCTTGTCCACAGTAATATTTTTTCTAGAAAAGATTGCTTTTTTGCATTCGGAATTATTCCAGAACTTATTTTTTTAGTTTTATTTTTAGAAAAAAAATTGGCTAATTGATAAGGTTCGAAAATTTTATTTTTAATAATAATTGCTTTATCAGAAACATCACTTTCAAGATTAGTATCAATTATTGGATAAGTAGGATTTTCTGGAATATAAACTATAGGTTGAAAATTAAATTCTGGTAAATATTTTACAAATTTTAACCAACGTTGCACTCCTGGACCACCAGCTGGAGGCCAATAATAAGTAATAATTAAAAGTTTTTTTGGGTTCAAGGTTTGAAAATTATTCTTCTTTGGAAATATTATTTATTTTTTCTAATTCCTCAATATCTAAAAGATCTTTAAGTCTATTACTTGCTTTTTTTGCAATAATTAAATTATCATAATCTAAAAAATAAACTTTTACTTCGTTAATTTCAATAACTTTTGCCTTTTCTAAAAGTTCTTTAAAAGACTTATCTTCTAGACCTTTAACAGAAGTCATAATATCTAATCTAAAATTAATATTTAAAGTAATATCTGTCCAACCGGGAATAAATTGCATTGTATTAATACTTTCAAAATCTCCTAATCCCATTTGATTAATGGCATTTCTTAAATTTTTTCTATTTAACACAGTATCCTCAATATATATATCTATGTCTCCTGTATTTCTTCCGTATCCATAAATATTTACCGCTAAGCCACCTATTGTTAAGTAGTTAACTTTATTTTCTAATAGGTGTTTCCAAACTTCTACAATTTGTTTGTCCATTTAAAAAAAATTATTTAGAACAATGTTTTGCGTTTTTTAACAAATTAGAGAGATTAATTATTGCAATTAATTTATCAAAACGTTGTTGATAGGTCATTTTTCTAATTTCTTCAATATGTCTGGCTTCCATTATTTTTGGATGAGCATGATTTAATTTAACTTTTTCCATAATGTTGCATACAATAAAATTTATTATCAAATTTACAAATTAATTTTCAAATAATCTTTTATTCTTTAGTTTGATATATACTCCAAATCCAATTAAACCTAATACTAAAAAACTACTAATTAAAGAAATCGTACTTCCAGTTTTTATAACTTGTGGTTCAAACTTAAATTCTATTTTATGATTTCCAGACGGAATTTTAAGTGCACGCAATGCATAATTTACTTTAAAATGATTTGTAAGTTTTCCGTCTATATAGGCATTCCAACCATCTTTGTAATACATTTCAGAAAATACTGCTATACCTTCATTTTTATTATTTGAAACGTATTTTAAATCGTTGGGTTTATAATTTGTAAGTTTAATTGTTGCTAAAGAATCTTTAAAATATTGTTTTGATAATTTAAACTTAGAACTTATTTCTTCTTGAGTTACAGCTACATTTTTTGTATTTAAATTGGTTAATGCTTTCATTTCTTCATCGGCATT
>JAYVKR010000177.1:0-31526 GCA_043768185.1 Flavobacterium sp. | reverse complement strand
AATTCAAAACATAGACGATTAAAATTAAACGGTTCAGATTGGAACAAAAAAGAAAAAATAAAATTGTCTTTTGAAAATTTAATAAGTAAATTTAAAGATAGTATAATTGTAATTTCTTACAGATCTGATGGAATTCCATCGGTTGAAGAATTAAAAAATATTCTTGTAAGCAATGGAAAGAATGTAGTAGTTTCAGAAAGCAAAGAAATGAAATATGCTTTGAGTAATAAAAAATCATCCGAAATATTAATTATTGCAAAATAGAAAAAAGGGCATCAGTTAACAGCGGTTTGGCGCAATTGGGGTTTTAGGCTTAATTTAAAGTTGGTTTTGTACTTGGAAGTTGGTTTTTAAATCGGTACATTTGGCTAACCAAATCCCCAACTGACGCCAAGCCACAAGACGTTGACAGCAAACTTTCAAAAAAACTGAAAATATGAATAGATTTATAGTAAATTTTATAATTATTTATTTATTTATTTCTTGTAAAAATGAAATTGATGTAAAGCAAAATATTGAAAAACATAATCTGGTAAAATCCACTACTAAAACTTTACATCAAATCAGCCAATCGGAAATAGTAGAAAATCAAATTTTTAAAAATTGTTCAATTAAATCAATTCCCATTACTGATTCAACAAATTTTGATAATCATAAATATTCTAAATTATTAAATACAAACGAACAAAAATTTCTTAAACTAGACATAATAAAAAGTGACCCAGATGAAACAGCAGAAAAAATAAGCTTAAACTACATTTTGAATTTATCAAAAAAGTACAAAACAGTTATAGTAACAAAATATTTGGGCGATCATGAAATGTTTACATATCTTATAAACTACAATAATAAGTACGAAATATTGGGTTTTACCCAAATTGCATATGACGAAATTGCAGAAAGTTGGGGAAGAATGACAAGTAAAATTTCACAGAAATATATAATTGTAACCGATTTAAACTACGCAATTGAGCCGGTTGAAATAGTAGAATTAAAGTACCAAATAGAAAATTCGGGTATAATTAAAATAAAATAAGTCTGCTTCCAACAAAGAACTGTGCTTAAAAACAAATGAAATTTGATTTATTTTCACTATTTTTGAGTAAAAAAACCAAATCTAGTCTTGCGAAGTGAAAGTAATTTATTTCATTTTCTCTTCAAAAGAAAGTTAAACTTTAACAAATTCCAACGCAACCATTTCAATAATTTTTCATCTTAAAAAAAAATAAAAATGGATAAAAAATACCTTCTCTATTTTGCAATTATTATGCAGCTTTTTACAAGTTGTATTTATCGTTCTCAACCTTTAGAAACGCTACCTAATAGTTTTACACCTGTATATTTAACAAGAGCACAACTAGAAAGTTCTGTAGTTTTAGAAAATCCAAAAACAACTATAAAATCAGGTAAAATCTATATAAAAGATGATATCATGTTTGTAAATGATGTTAACAAAGGATTTCAAATTTATAATTATTCTAATCCTTCTAATCCTATCGCTATTGGTTATATTAATTTTCCTGGCGCAACAGATTTGGCAATTAGAAATACTATTTTATATGTAAATCAAGCAGTAGATTTAGTAAGTGTAAATTACAATGTTGCTAATAATACAATTGCAGTTACCAATAGAATTAAAAATGCATTTCCTCAAAAATTATCTCCACAAGGATTTAGCGGTAACCCAACTAACGATCAAATAATTATTAATTGGATTCCTAACAACTAAATTATGAAAAATATTATATCATTATTTGTATTTATTTTATTGATAACAAGTTGTTCGGCAGACAAAGAAAATGTATCTAATAATGATGGACAAGGTGGATCATTAGCAATATTTGCAATAAAAGGAAATTATCTTTACGCTGTTGATAATTCTAAATTAAATGTTTTTTCGTTGTTAAATCCATCAGTTCCTGTTAGTGTAAACGAAGTTGAAGTTGGATTTAATATTGAAACATTATTTTCTTATGATCAATATTTATTTATTGGTTCAAGAAACGGAATGTTCATCTATTCGTTAGAAAATCCAGAAAATCCTGTTCAATTATCTAGTGCGCAACATTTTACATCTTGCGATCCTGTTGTTGCAAATGCTACACATTCTTTTGTAACATTACATTCTGGTACTTTTTGTGGAAATAATCTAAATGTTTTACAAGTTTACAATACAAGTAATTTAAACAATCCAATATTAATTCATTCTAGAAATTTAACGTACCCAAAAGGTTTAGCACTTTACAATAATTATTTATTTGTATGCGATGATGTTATTAAGATATTTAACATTACCAATCCAGCAGAACCAGTTTTAGTAAATACCATTGAAAAAAATTGTTTCGACGTAATTATCAAAGAAAATACACTTTTTGCAATTGGTGAAAATGGATTGTATAGATATGAATTAAATCCAAATTTAATAACCGATATTCAATTTAAAAGTCAAGTAAATTATTAATTTTCAGCGTAATATCGTTCTTCAATTCTCTTAATATCTTTAATTGTGTTTTTTGCCCAAAGCAACCTTTGTTTTAAGATTTCGTTATCAGTTAATTGCCATTTAATATCTGATTTGTGCAAACGACTCATTAAATTCTGAATAATAATGGCTGCCGAAACTGATATATTTAAACTTTCAGTAAATCCAGCCATCGGAATTTTTAAAAATCCATCGGCTTTTTGCAAAACTTCTTCTGATAATCCGTCACGTTCAGTACCAAAGAAAAAAGCACTTGGTTTTGATATATCAAAATTGTCTAAATCGCAATCATTTTCGTGTGGCGAAGTTGCAATTATCTGATAACCTTTACTTTTTAAAGTAGAAATGCAATTAGAAATACTTTCAAATCTATTTACATCAACCCATTTTTGTGCGCCCATTGCAATTTCTTTATCTATAGATTTTGTATATCGTTCTTCAATAACATTGAGTTGTTGAATTCCAAAAACCTCGCAACTTCTCATCACAGCACTAGTATTGTGCAACTGAAAAATATCTTCCATTGCAATAGTAAAATGATTGGTACGTTTAGATAAAACCTGCAAAAAGCGTTCTTTTCTATTTTCGGTAAGTATGTTTTCTAAAAAAGCTAAGTAATCTAAATCGACCATATCAAAATTATTTTTACAAAAATAGTGAAAGTCAATTTATTAATATTCATTACTTTTATATCTTTGAAAAAGTTACTGTTTTGTCATTTCGACGAAGGAGAAATCGCATATCATAAAAGAGTAATGAGATTTCTCCTTCGTCGAAATGACAAATTATATAAAAAATATGAAAAAGAAATTGGTTGTTTTAACAGGCGCAGGAATTTCCGCAGAAAGTGGTATAAAAACTTTTAGAGATTCTGACGGACTTTGGGAAGGACACAATGTAATGGATGTTGCAACTCCAGAAGGTTGGCGTAAAAATCAAGCGTTGGTTTTAGATTTTTATAATCAACGAAGAAAACAATTACACGAAGTTGAACCTAATCTTGGACACAAAATTCTTGCCGATTTAGAGAAACATTTTGAAGTCTACATAATTACTCAAAACGTAGATAATTTACACGAAAAAGCTGGAAGTACAAATGTTTTACATCTTCACGGAGAATTATTTAAAGTACGAAGTGTAAAAGATAAAAACTACATTTTAGACTGGAAAACCGATTTAAATAAAACCGATGTTGATAAAAACGGATTTCAATTACGACCACATATTGTATGGTTTGGCGAAGATGTTCCTGCACTTGAAGAAGCATTAGAAATTACTCAAAATGCAGATTTTTTTGCAGTTATTGGAACTTCACTACAAGTTTATCCAGCAGCAGGTTTGGTTGAATATACACCACCAAATATTCCTATTTATTATATTGATCCAAATCCTGGAACAATGCAAAATGTAAATAATAAAGTTGAAATTATTCCCTTAAAAGCTAGTGAAGGTTTGCCATTATTGAAAGATAGACTACTTAAAAGAGAATAGAAAAAAGAATATAGAAAAAAGAATATAGAGAATAGAAAAAAGAATATAGAGAATGAAAAATTAAATAGATTTAGTACTTTACTCTAATGTATTTTTTATTTTTATTATTAATTTTATAATTTGATTTTAATTTAATATCTAAAAATTATTTTTTTACTTATTATCAATTATACTGTAAGGAGTTAATTTATTGATATGCATTCTATTTTCTTTATTCTATGTTCTATATTCTAAATTGGTTTAACTATTTTTGCACTTCAAAACACACCTAAAATGCAACTAACAGAATTAAATGCAGTTTCGCCAATTGACGGAAGATACAGAAGTAAAACCAAATCATTATCGAACTATTTTTCGGAAGAAGCATTAATAAAATATAGAGTTTTAGTAGAAATTGAATACTTTATTTCACTTTGCGAATTGCCTTTGCCACAATTAAAAAATGTAGATGCAAAAGTATTTTCAGAACTTAGAAACATTTATTTAAATTTCTCAACTGAGGATGCACTTTGGATAAAAGAATCTGAAAAAACTACCAATCACGATGTAAAAGCAGTTGAATATTTTATCAAAGAAAAATTTGAAAAACTAAATCTTTCACACTATAAAGAGTTAATTCACTTTGGTTTAACATCTCAAGATATTAATAATACTGCCATTCCACTTTCTACAAAAGAAGCTTTTGAAAACGTGTATTTACCAAGTTTAATTGCGTTAATAGCCAAATTAAAAGAACTTGCCATTGAGTGGAAAGACATTCCTATGTTGGCAAGAACTCACGGTCAACCTGCATCTCCTACTCGACTTGGAAAAGAATTTTTAGTTTTTGTAGAACGTCTTGAGGAGCAAATGCGTTTGTTGTTCAATATTCCGTTTGCAGCAAAATTTGGTGGCGCAACAGGAAATTTCAATGCACATCACGTTGCTTATTCTACAATTGACTGGAAAAAATTTGGAAACACTTTCTTGGAAGAAACGCTGGGTTTACAACACTCATTTCCAACAACACAAATAGAACATTACGATCATTTTGCTGCGTTTTTTGATGCATTAAAACGAATAAATACTATTATAATCGATTTAGATAGAGATATTTGGACCTATGTTTCTATGGATTATTTCAAACAAAAAATAAAAGCAGGCGAAATTGGTTCATCGGCAATGCCACATAAAGTAAACCCAATTGATTTTGAAAATAGTGAAGGAAATTTAGGAATTGCCAATGCCATTTTTGAACATCTTTCTGCCAAATTACCTTTGTCAAGATTACAACGCGATTTGACCGACAGTACGGTTTTAAGAAATATTGGAGTTCCAATTGGTCATACTTTAATTGCATTTGAAGCAACTTTAAAAGGTTTAAATAAATTATTACTAAACGAACCAAAGTTTGTCGAAGATTTAGAAAAAAATTGGGCAGTTGTAGCCGAAGCAATTCAAACAATTTTACGACGCGAAGGTTATCCAAATCCTTATGAAGCTTTGAAAGGATTAACTAGAACCAATAAAGTTATGAATAAAGAATCTATTCATAATTTTATTCAAACTTTAGAAATTTCTGATGCAATTAAGAATGAGTTGATGGTTATTTCTCCTAGTAATTATTTGGGAATTTAAATTACTTCAAATGAAAAAAATATTTTTATTTTTATTAATAATTCAATTTCAACAGATGAGTTCGCAAGATATATTTGGTACTTACGAACTTAAAATCAATAAAACTTTATTTTCTAAAATAGAAATTACAAAAGATTCTACCTGCATTTTATATTCTTATCAAGTAAATGAAGAAAAAAACATAATAATAGAACAAAAAGGATTTATAAGTAAAATTAAAAATAACATATTTTTACATTTCGATACTGGAAATATTATAAAATTTGAGCTTATTTTTAAAAAAAATAAATTATTTACTATTTCCAATTTTAGGCGATGTGCATTTTCAAAATCAAAAAAAACTAAACTTAAATACTCAAAAATTAATTCTTTATGAATTTAAAAATAGATTTTGAATCTTCAGTTTCGATTTCAATAAAAAATAATCCATTTGATAAATCTTGAATATTTATAAAATTACAATCGTTTTGTTTATAAATTACAACTTTACCAAGCAAATCAATCATTTTGATATTTTTGATTTTTAAATCGAGATTAGAGTAAATTGTAATTTCTGTACTTGCAGGATTTGGATAAATTGAAAAAGCATAATTTTTAAAACTATCATTAGATAAAGTTAATGTAGTAGGACAAGCTATTGTTAGTGGGATAGATGAATCATTAGTACTATTATCCGCCAATTGACCATATCCATTCCATCCCCAAGTAGATAAATTATTAGCGTTAGTTTTAGTTGCAATAGAATGACTGTATCCTAAATCTATAGACTTCCAATTGGTAGCTGTACCTATTTGAATAGGACTTAATTTATTTATTAATGTCCCATCGCCTAACTTACCAAAAGAATTGTCGCCCCAAGCCCAAAGAGTTCCATTAGTTTTTATTCCTAACGAAAAATGAAATCCAGAGTTTGCTGTTAACCAATTTGTTGCTGTACCTATTTGAGTTGGAGCTGTTCTTGTAATAATTGTTCCATCACCTAATTCGCCATCAGAATTTTGACCCCAAGCCCACAAAGTTCCATCGGTTTTAACAGCTACTGCATGTAAATAAAATAGGTTTGCTTCTTTCCAATTTGTAGCAGTTCCCACTTGAAGTGGAGCATAAACGGTATTATTTCCAAAATTTCCGTTAAGTCCATATGCTGAACTTCCTCAACCATAAAGCGTTCCATTACTTTTAATAGCAAGTGAAGTAACATTTCCTGCACTAATTGAAAACCAATTAGTTGCTGTGCCAATTTGAGTAGGAACTATTTTATCAACAGTTGTACCATCACCTAATTGACCATCAGAATTTCTTCCCCAAGCCCAGAGCGTACCATTGGTTTTTATTGCCAAATAATGATTTGGACTTACCGCAATCTTTACCCAGTTACTTGCCGTACCAATTTGTGTTGGTATTAATTTAGAATTTGTAGTTCCATCGCCGTGATTTCCGTCTAAATTTCTTCCCCAAGCCCAAAGAGTACCATTGGTTTTAATTGCAAAAGAATCATTAAAACCTGCTGCGCATTCTGCCCAATTAGACGCAGTTCCTATTTGTGTAGGAATTAATTTTTCAACAGTTGTTCCATCACCTAGTTGACCATATTGATTTCTACCCCAAGCCCAAAGTTTACCGTTGGCTGAAATTCCTATAACATTGTACGCACTTGAAGTAACTGTTTTCCAACATTGTTGAGAAAATGAATTGGTGCTTACTACAATTAAAAATAATACTAAAATTAATTTTTTCATAATTCTAATTTTTAAAATTTACCTAGAATAATTCGGAGCTTCTTTAGTAATTGTAACATTATGCGGATGACTTTCGCCAATTCCACTAGCTGTAATTCTAATAAATTTACCGGTTTCTTGTAGTGTTGCAATGTCTTTTGAACCACAATAACCCATTCCGGCACGAAGTCCGCCAATAAATTGCTGCATACTTTCGTTTAATTCTCCTTTGTATGGAACGCGACCAACTATTCCTTCTGGAACCAATTTTTTAATATCGTCTTCTACATCTTGAAAATATCTGTCTTTTGATCCATCTTCCATTGCTTCAATAGAACCCATTCCGCGATACGATTTGAATTTTCTTCCTTCAAAAATAATAGTTTCTCCTGGACTTTCTTTTGTTCCTGCAAGAAGTGAACCCAACATTACACAATCTGCGCCAGCAGCAATGGCTTTTGGAATATCGCCAGTGTAACGAATTCCGCCATCGGCAATTACTGGAACACCAGAACCTTTTATCGCAGCAGCAACTTCTAAAACCGCCGAAAATTGAGGAAAACCAACTCCAGCAACAACTCTTGTAGTACAAATTGAACCTGGACCAATGCCTACTTTTACACCATCAGCTCCATTTTTTACTAAATAAATTGCAGCTTCGGCTGTGGCAATATTTCCAACAATAACATCAAGATTTGGAAATTTTGCTTTTACTAGTTTCAATACATCAACTACACCTTTTGTGTGACCATGAGCTGTATCAATAATAACTGCATCAACTCCAGCGTTTACTAATGCAGTTGCTCTTTCCAAAGCATCTGCTGTAACACCAAGTGCTGCAGCAACTCGAAGTCGTCCAAAAGAATCTTTATTGGCGTTGGGTTTTTGAGTTAGTTTAGTAATATCTCTAAAAGTAATTAATCCAACTAATTTATAATTGGCATCAACTACAGGTAATTTTTCAATTTTATTTTGTTGTAAAATTCCTTCTGCTTCTTGAAGTGTAGTTCCAACAGCAGCAGTAACTAAATTTTGAGAAGTCATTACTTCTAGAATAGAACGCGCATTTATTTTTTCAAAACGCAAATCTCTATTGGTGGCAATTCCTTTTAATATTCCGTTTTCGTCTACAATAGGAATTCCACCTATTCCATGTTCTTTCATCATCATTTTGGCATCGCCAACAGTTGCTGTTAATGGTAAAGTTACAGGATCGATAATCATTCCACTTTCGGCACGTTTTACTTTTCTAACTTTGGCTGCTTGTTGCTCAATAGTCATGTTTTTATGCAAAACACCAATTCCGCCTTCTTGTGCCATTGCAATTGCCATAGCACTTTCAGTAACTGTATCCATTGCCGCAGAAACTATGGGAACATTTAAGGTAATATTTCTAGAAATTCTAGATTGAATATTGACTTCACGTGGTAAAACTTCAGAGTAATTGGGAATTAGCAAAACATCGTCATAGGTTAAACCTTCGCCAACGATTTTAGTAATGTGTGCTTTCATTGCAATTTGTAGTTAAATTGCGAGCAAATATAAGAAAAAATTCGCACTTCAACAAGCTCAGTATAACAAAAACGGAAGATGTAAGTTATTATAAAATCAGATGTAAAATAATGAATTTATAAGTAAATTCGCTTATAAATATAGTTTATAAGTTAATTCGCTTATAAATGTAGTTTATAAGTTAATTCACTTATAAATGTGATTTATAAGTTTAAAAGCTTATAAAAGTAGTTTATAAGTTAATTAGCTTATATTTGTATTTTAATAATGTTTTTTATCTAAAAACATTGAATTAAAAAAATAGTATATTTGTTAGTAATTCTTATGCTAAAATAATTTTTGTATGAAGAAAGTTGTAGTTATATCTGGCGATATTGTTGCTTATACCAGTTTAGAAGATGTTGAAAAAACAGCATTAGAAAAACAATTGAAGCTGTTTTTTGCCGAAATGAAAAAAGAGTATTCAGTTTTTGCGCGCATTGTAAAAGGCGATTTTATAGAAATTGTAGTAGAAAATGCCGAAGATGCTTTGGCGATAGTTTTATTGGTGAAAAGTTTTATAAAATCGGTTTCGTTTTCTAAAAATTTAGAGAATAACCGAACAAAATCTTTTAAAAATCACGGAATTAGAATTGCAATGGGTTATGGCGAACTAAGTCGTTATGATGCTAAAAAAGGTATTGTAGATGGTGAAGCAATTTATTTATCTGGACGAAAAATAAATGAAGAAACTACACACAACAAACAACGAATTGTAATTAAAAACACCTTGTTTTTTGTTTCTACAGAGGAAACATTAAACTATAACATGAATACTATATTGGGATTAATTGATGTTTTAATGAGCAAAGCAACATCTAAACAATGCGAAATATTGTATTATAAATTGCTTGGTTTAAACGAAGATACCATTGCAGAAAAACTAAAAATTAGACAATCGGCAGTGAATCAACATTCTACAAATGTGGGTTGGAATGCTATTGAACGTGCTGTAAAATATTTTGATTTTACCTTTAAAGAAATGAAAGTATGATGGTAAAACTGCTTATTTTACAAGTAATTGCTCACATGTTGAGTGATTATTTTTTTCAAACCGATGCGAGTTCTAAAGATAAAAATGAAAAAGGTTTTAGAAGTAAATTTTTGTTGAAACACGCAATTATTACTTTTGTTTGTTCTTGGATTTTATCGTTGGATGTAAATTTTGTTTTTTGTGCTTTGGCGATTGCTGTAATTCATTATTTAATTGATGGATTAAAAAAAGATTTAAACACGAGTAGGTTTTCATTTTTTATAGATCAAATTTTGCACTTGTTTGTAATTTGGATTTTTGTTTGGATTTTTAACAGGTATTTCGAATCGAATTTACTTTATACTATTCCTATTTCTATAAAATGGCTGGCTGTAATTTTGGGATATTTAATTTGCATAAAACCTGCTAATATTTTTATTAGAGAAACACTTGTGGTTGGAAATATTGAAAGTATATCTGATACTACAGCCGAATTGAAAAATGCTGGAAAACTGATTGGAATTTTAGAACGAATTTTGGTTTTGACTTTTGTAATTATTGGAAAACTAGAAGTAGTTGGTTTTTTAATTGCAGCAAAATCTATTTTGAGATATAAAGACACGAATACTATTAAAACTGAATATGTATTGATTGGAACTATGCTTAGTTTTGGTATTGCTATGTTGGTTGGACTTATAATTGGTAAGTTTTAATTGTGTATTTTTTTTTCACGAATTTCACTAATTTTCACGAAATTTAACTGTATTTAAATTTCACGAAATCGAACTAAATTTTGTCATTTCTTTTGTATTAAAATGATGAAGTATATTTTTTTACACGAATTTCACTAATTTTCACTAATTTGATTACTTTAAAATTTCACGAAATATAATGAACATTGTAATTCCTTTTGTGTTAAAATGACAAATTATATTTTTTTTGCCACTGATTTTTACGGATTAAACTGATTGTCCCAGATTTTCAGATTGATTACTAACCACTATTGATGGCTTAGCCCAGATAGTAATGGAAAGCATTTTATTGACGAATTCTATTTTTTGTTGTACTGAAAAAGCGACCAACGGAAGCTCTTTTTAGTGCTTACAAAAAAAGAATTGTTGATAAAATCTTGAAATGGATAGCTGGAAATTGCTAAAAAAGAAAATTTGGAAAGATTCTGAAACCAGTTCAGAATTAATGAAACTCGCCAAATAATCGTGAAGCCACGTTGTAAGCGCTTTCAAAACTCATTGGACTGGTGTTGGTATTGGCTTTTTGCTCTGTGAAATAGGACAACATTTTTTCGGTTGGCATATTGCCTGTTAAATCGTCTTTTGCCATTGGACAACCGCCAAATCCTTGAATTGCGCCGTCAAAACGCTGACAACCAGATTTGTATGCAGCATTAATTTTTTCGTGCCACTTGTTTGGCGTTGTGTGCAAATGTGCGCCAAACTCGATGTTGGGATATTTTGGAATTAAATTGGAAAATAAATAACTAATAACTTCTGGTGTTGAACTGCCAATGGTATCTGAAAGTGAGAGGATTTTTACTCCCATTTTGTGTAATTTTTCTGTCCAATCGCCCACAATATCAACGTTGTATGGATCGCCATACGGATTTCCAAATCCCATGGAAATGTAGGTTACAACTTCTTTATTAGATTTATAAGCAATTTCTAAAATTTCTTGTAATGTGATTAAACTTTCGGCAATGGTTTTGTGTGTATTTCGCATTTGAAAATTCTCGGAAATAGAAAATGGGAATCCTAAATACTGAATTTCTTTGTGTTGCGATGCCGAAATTGCACCTTGTGTATTGGCAATTATGGCTAGTAATTTACTTGTAGTTTGCGATAAATCTAGTTGTGCCAAAACCTGAGCTGTGTCTTGCATTTGCGGAATTGCCTTGGGCGAAACGAAACTTCCAAAATCTATAGTGTCAAAACCTACGCGAAGTAATGACTGAATGTAAGCCACTTTTCGCTCTGTTGGGATGAACGTTTTTATGCCTTGCATTGCGTCTCTTGGACATTCTATAATTTTTATTTGCTTCATTGGAGTCGCTAAGATATAAAAAAGATTTTGCCACAAAGGCACAAAGGCACAAAGATTTTTTAGACTTTTTTTGTCAAGAAGTTATAATGTTTATTTTTTATTTTTAAGAATTGCTTTATTAATGTCTCTTACTAATTTTGGTCCTTCGTAAATGAATCCAGTATATAATTGAATTAAACTTGCTCCTGCTTCTAGTTTGTCTAATGCATCTTGTGCTGAATGAATTCCTCCTACTCCTATTATTGGAAACGATTTATTACTTTTTTCAGATAAAAAACGAATAACTTCTGTTGCACGATTGGTTAATGGTTTACCAGATAATCCGCCAGTTTCTAATTTATTTTCTGATGTTAAATTTTCTCTAGAAATGGTTGTGTTGGTTGCAATTACACCAGCTATTTTGGTTTGGTTTACTATGTCTATTATGTCTAGAAGTTGCTCGTTGGTTAAATCTGGTGCTATTTTTAGTAGAATTGGTTTTGCACTTCGACTGCGCTCAGTGTGACACATTGCTAAATTCTTATTTTGAATTGTTTGCAAAAGTTCTGTTAATGGTTTTTTATCTTGAAGTTGGCGAAGATTTGGTGTGTTTGGCGAACTTACATTTACTACAAAATAATCTACATAATCAAATAATTCTTCGAAACAAATTTCGTAATCTTGCGTGGCATTTTCATTTGGCGTAAGCTTGTTTTTTCCAATGTTTCCGCCAATTAACACATTTTTATTTTTCTTTAATCTTTCAACAGCTTCTTTTACACCACCATTGTTAAAACCCATTCGGTTGATAATTGCCGAGTCTTCTTTTAAACGGAACAATCGTTTTTTAGGATTTCCTTCTTGACCAACTGGTGTTAGAGTTCCTATTTCTATAAACCCAAAACCAAAATTGGAAAGCTCTTTGTAGAGTTTTGCATCTTTATCAAAACCAGCTGCAAGCCCAACTGGATTTGGAAATTTTAATCCGAAAACCTCAACTTCTAACCGTTTGTCATTTACTAAATATAGAGATTTAAAAAGTGCAGAAAATCCTGGTATTTTAGATAAGTTTCTAATTAATGAGAATGTAAAATAGTGCACATCTTCTGGATCAAAAAGAAAAAGAAATGGTCTAATTAGTAATTTATACATTGTAAAAAGTTGTGTTGTACAAAAGTATAAAATAGATTTCAATTGAAGATTAATCAATTACTAAAATGTAATTTTATAATAATTTAGATTTTACAATATGATATTCAAGTGATTAAATTATTTTTAATTTTAATAGTGCTTTTTTGGTAACAAATTGAATTATGAAACGTCCTACTAATAAATCTTAATATTAAAACTGTGGAAACTATACTTTCAATTAAAAATCTTTATAAAAATTATGGCAAAGTTAAAGCTGTAAAAGATGTTTCATTAGAAATACAAAAAGGAAATGTTTACGGAATTCTTGGTCCAAACGGAAGTGGAAAATCGACCACATTGGGAATTGTACTGAATGTTGTAAATAAAACTTCTGGAGAATATTCTTGGTTTGGTGGTACAACGCAAACTCACGATGCGTTGAAAAAAGTGGGTGCTATTATTGAGCGACCAAATTTTTATCCGTACATGACAGCCAAAGAAAATTTAGAATTGGTATGTAAAATTAAAGGAATAAATTACAGTAAGGTTCAAGAAAAATTAGCAATTGTAGGTCTAGAAGAAAGACAAGATAGTAAGTTTAGAACTTTTTCACTTGGAATGAAACAGCGTTTGGCAATAGCATCGGCATTGTTGAATGATCCAGAAATTTTAATTCTTGACGAACCAACAAATGGTTTAGATCCGCAAGGTATTCATCAAATTCGTGATATTATTAAATTTATTGCAACACAAGGAACAACAATTTTATTGGCATCGCATTTACTTGATGAAGTAGAAAAAGTATGTACTCATGTTTTAGTTTTAAGAAAAGGAGAAATTTTATATACTGGATTAGTTGATGGAATGTCTAAAAATGCAAGTTTTGTTGAGTTGCAACATGAAGATTTAAAAATTTTAACTGATGCATTAGAAAGTTATCCAGAAAAAGAAAGTTATACCATTATTGATGGAAAAGTGCATTTATTTTCTAAATCACTAATAAATCCATCTGAAATTAATAAATATTTAGTTAGCAAAAACATTTTTGTAAATCATCTTGTAGTTAGAAAACACAGTCTTGAAGAGCAGTTTTTAGAACTTACAGGAAAATAAAAATCAGTACAACTAAATTATTTAAAAACATTAAATCATGAAAAGATTATTATCTATAGAATTACAAAAAATTTGGATGAACAAAGCTAGTAGAGTTTTGACAATTGGCTATTTCATTCTTTTATCATCTATTGCCGCAATTAGCTCGATAAATTTTAAATTTATTGGAATTGACTTTAGAATGGCAGATATGGGAATTTATGATTTTCCTTTCATTTGGCATTTAAATACTTTTGTAGCAGGATTATTTAAATTTTTTTTAGCAGTAGTTATAGTTTCAATGATGTCGAATGAATATAGTTACGGAACTTTAAAACAAAATCTTATTGACGGATTAAGTAAAAAAGAATTCATACTATCAAAATTTTATACTGTAATTTTATTTGCATTATTATCAACAGTTTTTGTTTTTGTAATGACATTAATTTTAGGATATAGTTTTTCATCCTTTAACGAAACAAGTATAGTGTTTATGGACATTATATATTTATTTGGTTATCTTGTGAAATTAATTGGGTTTTTCTCATTCTGTTTGTTTTTAGGGATTTTAGTAAAAAGATCTGCTTTTGCAATTGGATTTCTTTTTATTTGGTATGTATTTGAAAAAATTTTAATGCATATGATAGAGATTCCACAAAAAGTTGCCGATTTTCTACCATTAGAATCTATGTACAACTTAATTAAAGAACCTATCTCTAGATTTAAAACTGTACAAAGTATTGAAAGTCAATTGTCTGATTCAACAAATATTAGAGATTATTCAGTTCATTGGTATTCAATATTAATAGTTTTAGTATGGATTTCAATTTTCATTTTCTTATCTTATAAACTTTTAAAAAGACGCGATTTATAAGAGTTGACAAAGTATTTTTATATGTTAAAATTAACAAATAAGTAGTTATATTTTTTTTAAATCTAATTTAATTACTAATTTTAGCAAATGAAAAAATGCTTACTCTACATTGCCTTAACGTTCTTATTATCAAGTCATTGCTTTTCTCAATTTAGTAAGACTCATTACATTCCACCCATTTCCAATTCTACTAGCGTTGCACCAGAAGATCAGTTTATGTACATTTCTACTCCAAGTACAGCTAATGTAAGTTTTACAATAACAGAAATTGGCGGTGCAATAATTACAGGAACAGTTTCTAGAGATGTACCTTTTGTATATGATATTGGTTCTAACAATTCGGCTCAATTAATGGTAGATCAATCTAATGCAAGTCAAATATTAGATAATAGAGGTTACATTATAGAAGCCGGAGATTTAATTTATGTAACTGTTAGAGTAATTGCTGGAAATCAAAATCAAGCAAGTGAAATTGTATCTAAAGGTTTGGCTGCACTTGGAACCGAATTTAGAATTGGAGGTTTTACTAATTTACTAAATAATTATAACGATATTCATTACACCTTTGCTTCTATTCTAGCAACAGAAAATAACACTGTTGTAAACTTTGGAAATATTAAACTTGGTGCCGTTTTAACAAATAATGCTGGCGCAGGAAATACTCCTTCTAGCATAACTTTAAATGCTGGACAAAGTTATGTAATTGCAGTTCAAGGTCCAACAGATGCTAATCGTGATGCACTTATTGGTGCTTCTATAATTTCTGATAAACCTATTGTGGTAAATTGTGGTTCGTTTGGTGGTTCTAATGCTGTAGGAAATTTAGATTTAGGATTTGATCAAATAGTTTCTGCAGAACGTACTGGAGATGAATATATTTTTGTAAAAAGTTCTGGTGTAGATGTTGTTGAACGCGTTCTATTAATTGCCAATCAAGACAATACCGAAATCTTTTTAAATGGTGCTACAATTGCCAATTATACTTTAAATACAGGTCAATATGTAAATTTATTGGGAAGTGATTATGACAGTAGCGGAAATTTATATGTTAAAACCAATAGTACTGCTTTGGTCAAAAAAACATTGTTCGCCTATCAATGTGTTGGCGACGATAGCAGACCAGATCAAGCCAATCAAGAAATGTTTTTTGTGCCACCATTAAGTTGTCAAACGCCTAAAGAAATTAATAATATTCCGTTTATTCAAGCCATTGGAAGTAGAGATTTTACAGGTAGAGTAACTATTACTACAGTTACTGGTTCTACTTTAAATTTTATTTTAAATGGAGTTGCATATACTTTGGCTTCTTTGCCAAATTCTATTGACATTGTTGGTCCAACTTCTGTAACAGGAAATTCCAACTATCAATGTTATGTAATGACAGGTTTTACAGGAAATGTTTCTGTATTTTCTACTGGCGAATTGTATCTTGCAGCTTATGGTAGTGATGGTGCAGCAACATTTGGCGGCTATTACTCTGGATTTATTTTTAAACCAGAAGTTACTTTTCAAGAAATAGATTTAACTCAAACTAATTGTATACCTAATGTAGAACTAACAGTAAATACGTTAAGCGGTTTTGATGTTTATCAATGGTATTTAAATGATGTTGCAATTGCTGGAGCAAATACCAATTCGTATACTCCAACTCAACCTGGATTTTATTATGTAAAAGCTACACTTTCTGCGTGCGGAATTTTTAAAGATTCTGATAAAATTCCGGTAAGTAATTGTCCAGACGATGTTGATGACGATGGTACAAACAATAATGTAGATATAGATTTTGACAACGACGGAAATTCTAATTGTAATGAATCTCTTGGAGATCAAGTTATTAATATTTCAAATATAAATTTAGGTTCTATAAACGGAAATGCATTTACAGGAACAGTAACAACCTCAACAGCAGCAAGTGCAACTCCAATTACAGGAAATGCCAACGGAAGTTTTATATCTGATATTCCAGCAGGAAAAACAAGTTTTGCAACCTATAAATTAGATTTTGCTCAACCAATTTCTTTGTCTTTACAATATTCTTTAACTACAAATACAACTAATTTATTAAATGAAAATGCAGAATATGTTGTAAATTCGCTTAGTAATACAACAATTACAGTAATAAATCCTGGTAATCAATTGGCAATTGATACTAATTATGATGGAATTTATGAAAATAATGTTACGCAATTTTCTTCTTTCGAAATTCGTTTCAGATTAAACGGTACAACTCCATTAGCTGCAGGAACTGGAACTTTTAAATTTCAAACCTACAACACCACTTCAATAAGTTTTACTCATAAAAATTTGTTAGATTTAACTCCAAATCGTGTAAGTCTAAATTTTGTTGCCAGTTGTGTAGGATTAGATTCTGATGGTGATGGAATTTTTAATAGTCAAGATTACGATTCTGATAACGATGGAATTCCAGATTTTATAGAAAATCAATCAGGAGTTATTCAACAATTATCTGGAAATGACGCTAATAACGATGGTTTGGATGATATTTTTACATTAGGAAATTTACCAGCCAATAATGATACTGATGCAATACCAAATTATCTAGATTTAGATTCAGATAATGACGGAATTTATGATCTAGAAGAATCTAATTCAAATGCAATTGATGCCAATAATAATGGTGTAGTTGATGGAATATTATTTGGTACAAACGGTTTAAACAATGTATTAGAAACTACTCCAGATAGTGGCAATTTAAACTATACAATTTTAGATAGTGATGCTGATGGAATATTAAATTTTATAGAACTTGATAGCGATAATGATTTGTGTTCAGATGTAATTGAAGCTGGATTTTTAGATTCAAATTCTGATGGTTATTTAGGTACAACTTCTCCGCCAACAACTGCAACAAACGGCACGGTTACTAGCGGAACAGGATACACAAATCCAAATAATAATTATACAATTGGCGCACCAATAGTTATTACAAATCAACCTGTAGAATCTATTACTTGCGAACTTGAAGATGCTACTTTTACAATTACAGCAACTGCAATTTTTACTTATCAATGGGAACAATCTGTAGATGGTACAACTTGGACAACGCTAGTTAATAATGCTAATTATTCTGGAGTAACTACTTTAACATTATCAGTTTTAAATGTTACAACAAGTATGAACAATTACAAATACAGAGTATTTTTAAACAGAAATGGAAATTCTTGCGGATTATATTCTACTACGGCAAATTTAAAAATTAATGCTTTACCAGTAATTACAACTCCAATAACTATAGTTCAATGTGATGATGATACCGATGGTATTTCTAGCTTTAATTTAACTCAAAAAAACAATCAAATATCTAGTAATGCAACCAACGAAGTTTTTACTTATTATACCAATTTAAGTGATGCAGAGTTAGAAAATAATAATTTTATTACAAATACAATTGCTTACACAACTACAAGTACAACAGTATATGCAAGAGTAGAAAACACGAATGGTTGTTACAGAATTTGTACTATGAATTTAGTAGTTTCTGGCACACAAATACCAAGTTCATTTCAAATTAATGATTACGTAAAATGTGATGATTATATAGATGTTGCCAACGATGATAAAGACGGAATTGCGACTTTTAACTTTAGTTCTGCAACATCACAAATTATAAATATACTTCCAACTGGAGGTAATTATACTATAAAATATTATAAAAATGAAGCCGATTTTTATGCTGAAACTGATGTAAACGGAAACTCATTAGAAATTCCAATAGCTACAATTTCTAATTATAGAAATATTGGTTATCCTAATTTGCAAACTATTTGGGCAAGAGTTGATAGTACAGTTGCCAATGATTGTTATGGTTTTACAAAATTTGATTTGGTTGTAGAAGCACTTCCAATTATAAATAATGTTGGAGTAAATAATATTATTAGAGCTTGCGATGATGACCAAGATGGAATTTTTATTTTTAATACTGTTACTCTTGAAACTACTCTTTTAGGTGGACAAACTAATAAAACTATTGTTTATACAAACCAAGCTGGAGCTATAATTCCTAGTCCATTTCCTGCTACTTACCAAGTTACAACGTCACAAACTATATCTGTTTACATTAAAAATAATGAAACCGTTGCTAGTGATGCACCTTGTAATGAAACTGGAACATTTCAATTTATTGTTGACGATTTACCTCAAGCATTTGATTTACCAATAAATTCATTAACACAATGTGATGATAATGAAAGTGATCCTAGTTTGCAAGACGGAAAATATCCATTTGTTACCACGAATATTCAATCTGACATTTTACAAGGACAAACAGGAATGATTGTAACTTATACATTTGCTGATGGAACAACTTCATCTACATTACCAAATCCATTTTCAACAGTAACACAAACAGTAACCGTTAGAGTTGCCAATAGTATAAATGCAACTTGTTGGGACGAAACAGAATTAAAATTTATAGTAAATCCAATTCCTAAAATAAATTTGAATGTAAATGGTCAAGATAATGAGTTGGTTTGTACAAATTTACCAACATTTATAGTAACATTAGATGCAGCAATTACAGATGGAACACCACAATCTAGTTATACTTATCAATGGTTTTTAAATGGAACAAGCATTCCGTTAGCAACAAATTATACTTTAGATGTAAATACAGAAGGAACATATACTGTAGAAGTAACTAACACTTTTGGTTGTTCAAGTGTAAGAACTATTGTTGTAACCGCATCAGAAATTGCAACTATTCAAACTATTGAAATTATAGATTTATCAGATAGTAATTCTGTTTTAATAAATGTTACAGGAAATGGTGGCGATTATGTTTACAGCATTCAAGAATCTTTTGGACCTTATCAAACTTCAAATTTATTTACAAATGTTGCCATTGGTTTTCACACCGTTTACATAAAAGATTTAAATGGTTGTGGTATTGCAGAACAATTAATATCCGTATTAGGAGTTCCTAAATATTTTACTCCAAATGGTGATGGTTTTAATGATACTTGGAATATTAAAGGTGCCAATAAAGATTTTTATGCCAATTCTATAATTTATATTTTTGATAGATATGGAAAATTGATAAAACAAATTTCTCCAATCGGCAACGGTTGGGATGGAACTATAAATGAAAATTTAGCACCAGCAGACGATTATTGGTACAGTATAAAAATTGACGATAACAGAAGTTCTAAAGGACATTTTACTTTAAAACGATAGATATTAAAACAAAAAAAAACTGCTCAACAGCAGTTTTTTTTACCAACAAATCATTAATTTATTTCTAACTTAATGGATTTTTACCTTGAATTACTCTTAATATAATTGCAATAACTGCAATTACAAGAAGTACGTGAATAATGCCACCAACATTATATACTAAAAATCCAAATGCCCATAATATAATAAGGACTACTGCTACTAAATAAAGTAAATTACTCATAATTTTTGTGTTTAAAGGTTTGATTTATTTATAATTACAAATTTCTAAAAAATCTTAATGCTATGCGTTACAGTATATTTTTAAAGAGTTACATTATTCACATACACTCTTTTTAACTCTAAGCATATATTTTTAATTCTTTTTGAAGATTCAAAGCCATTTCTATATTTTCAAAAGATTTTATACTACACTTACCTGCTAAATCTAAATTGCCAGCAATATTATTTTTTATTGCTTCTAGTTCTAGCTTGGAAGCTTTTTCTAAATGATAATAAATTTTATAGTGTATGTCTATACCTTTTTGAATTTCAGATATTGAATTTTCGGTTAAACCAATTTTATAATTTTGAGATGAAGCTGACATTTATAGTTGGGTTTCTTTATTTACAAAGTTGCGCCTATAATACTACTATTTACTTATATATCTTGTGCTTAAAGTTACATATAACTCACATTAACATCTCGTTAAAATAAAAAAAACATCACTAAAATGTGATGCTTTTGTAATAAGAACAAGAAAATAACTACATTCTATTCATATACCAATTCAATTGTTTTTCAATTTTTTGAGCATGTAGTACTTTAGTGATTATTTGTTTTAAACGTATAAAAGCAGTTTCACTTTTTACTACATAATCTGTTGCTTTATGAAGCATACAATTTACTGCAACTTCAATTTTATCTTGCGATGATAACATTATTACTGGAACTTCTTCATTAAATGCTTTGATTCTGTCTAAAGTTTCCAATCCGTTAATAGCGCCTTTTGTAATTCCGTCAAGGTGAAAATCTAAAATTACTATGTCTGGATTTTCATTGATTGAATTTAAACACAGTTCTCCAGACGAAAAAGTTTTTATTTCAAAATCGGCATTATCTAAAAATTCAATTTCTAATGACTTTAAAAACAAAGCATCATCATCTACAAGAAAAAGTTTTATTTTATTTTCTGTTTGCATTTTATATTTTTTTAAAAGTATGAAGTTCTTCTTGCAATTCTATACAAGCTTGGTTGCAAATATTTTCAAGTTGAGAAATAAAGTCTGAAATGGCGTTTTCTTCTACTTGTTCACTAGCAAATTCTTGAATTTTCTTTGCCATATTTTCAAAATCTTGATGTATTCCAACAATTGAAAACGATGGAATCATTTTATGAACAGTTGAATATAATGTAGTCCAATCTTTAGCATCATAACTTTTTCGCATTGATGCAATTAATGGTGGTGTTTGTTCTAAATAAAGTGAAATCATTTCAGACATTAATGCGGGATTGGATTTTGTTCTTTGCATTAAATAATTTAAATCAATACATTTTTTTATTTCTAGTGCTAACATTTTTTTTTCTTTTTCTAACGATTTTTTATTTGTACTTGTAACAATTCCTGTAATTTTACTATATAACAATCGTTCATCTACAGGTTTTGATACATAATCGTTCATGCCAACAGCTTTACATTTGGCTACATCAACAGTAGTAACATCAGCAGTTAGAGCTATAATTGGAATGGAAGAATTTAATGTATTTCTAATGTATTCTGTGGCTTCAAATCCGTTCATTACAGGCATTTGTAAATCCATTAAAATAATATCATATACATTGGCTTGCAATTTATCTACAGCAATTTGTCCATTGGCAGCAATATCACAACTAAAACCAAAATCTTCAAGTAAGGTTCTCATTAACAATTGATTCAATGCAATATCTTCTACTACTAAGACTTTAATATCTTTCATTTCTGTTTCTAATGTTACAATTTCTTGATGATTATCAACAGTTACTGATGTTTTATAGAATGGTAGTGTAAAACTAAAAGTAGAACCTTCGTTAACAACACTTTTTACATTTATTTTTCCGCCTTGACCTTCTACCAATTGTTTAACTATGGCAAGACCCAAACCAGTGCCACCAAATAATCTAGAAGTGCCACTTGATGCTTGTTGAAAATTTTCAAAAACAGAATCAATTTTATTTTCTGGAATTCCAATACCAGTATCCGATACTGCAAATTCTATTAATACAATATCGTCTTTATCTTCTACAATTTTAACATTTAAAGTTATTTTACCATAATTAGTAAATTTTATAGCATTACTTACTAAATTTAATATTATTTGATGCAATCTAACAGGATCACCAACTAGAACTTCTGGAATAGTAGTATCATATTCTTTTAATAATTGTAGGTTTTTTTCTTGACTTTTAATATCAAATATATGAATCATTGCGGCAATAGATTGTGCCATTTTAAAAGGAACTTGCTCAAAAGACATTTTACCACTATCTACTTTCGCCAAATCTAAAATATCATTTATAAGTACAATTAATGCATCGCCACTGGTTTTAATTGCTGTTAAATATTCTTTTTGTTTTTCGTTTAAATCTGTTTTTAAAACTACTTTAGTAAAACCAATAATGGCATTCATTGGAGTACGAATTTCATGACTCATATTAGACAAAAATTGTTGCTTTGCTTTTACAGAATCTACAGCAATTCGTGTTGCACCTTCGGCTTTTATTTGTGCTTCTTCTGCAATTGAAGTGGCAATTTCTGCAAATGCTTTGGCATCGTTTAATTGATTTGAAATTATTTTTTGCTCTGTTACATCTCGTGCCACAATTACAACTCCAATTACGTTTCCTTTTTCATCTTTGTAAATAGAACCATTAAATAATACATCTGTAAGTTTACCATTTTTATGTTTTAGTGTTAATGGAGAATCTGCAACAGAACCATTTGCAAAAACTTTTTTATAAACTTCTCTTGCTTTTTCTGGCTCAGTAAAATAATCAAAAAAATCAGAATCTGTTAATTCTGCTCTACTAGAACCTGTTATATTTATTGTGGCTTGATTCATATCTGTAATTTTACCATAAATATTTATTGTAACTAGCGGATCTAAACTCGCTTCTATTAAACTTCTAGAATATTCAAATTGTAATTTTTTTCTAGAAATTTCTAGCTCAATATTTTTTTGTTCTAACCTATTATTGGCTTCAATAAGCTCGTCTGTACTATTTTTAATTGATAGTTCTAAAACTTTATTTTCATCTTTTTGGTTTTGAATTTCAGTATTTGTACCAATCCAATTTGTAACTTCTCCAGTATCATTTTTTACACAAATTACTTTACTTAAATGCCAATTGTAAATTCCTTCATTATTTAAATAACGAACTTCCATTTCAAAATCGATTGCGTTTTTAAGTGAATAATTCCATTTTTTCATTGCCAACACTGCGTCATCTGGATGAAGAATAGTTTCCCAATTAGAATCAATAAGTTGTTTTAAACTCATTCCTGTATAGTCAATCCAACGTTGATTGTAATAATTGGTATTTCCATATTTATCGCCATAGCTTATTTTAACTGGCATTAAATCAGACATTGATCTAAATTTTTCTTCGCTTTCTGCAATGCTTTTTTTAACAATAACTTGAGAAGTAACTTCATAAGCAATTAGCGTTATTCCTGATATAGTTTTATCAAATTCTAAATAGGGTTGATAAACAAAATTAAAATAAGTTGCTTCTAATTTTTCGTTTCTAAATAAATTTACAGGATATTCATAACCATAAAATGGAATTCCTGTAGTAAAAACATCATCAATTAATTTAGGAAATCCTTGCGTTATAACTTCGGGTAAAATTTCAAATAAACCTTTACCAATTACATCATTTCCTTTTCCCCATATTTGTATTATACTATCGTTTGCAACAGTTACAATCATTTCTTTGCCTTTTAATATTGAAAAAGCAAATGGAGATATAGAAAACATTAAATCAAATCTTTTCTCGGCATAATCTATTAATTTTCTAGCGGTTATTTGTTCGGTTACTTCTGAAAAAATTACTATAATCTTTGCATTTTTTTCATCGTTTTCAAATAAAATTTGATAAGTACAATTTAAGTATATTTGTGCTTTAGTATTGTTTTTTACAATATCTATTGGGTGTTCATTTATAGAAAATGATTTGCCAGTTTTTATTACCGTATCAAGAATTTCTTTTAATCCTTGATTTTTTAAATCTGTAAAACATTCAAAAATAGATTTTCCTATAATGGCATCTGTTTTACCCAATGTTCTAATATAAGTATCATTGGCAAATTCTATTATATAGTCTTTTCCACTAAAAATTGCAACTGCAACTGGTACTTCATTAAATATGCTTGAAGAAAAATTATGCTCTAAAGTATTGTGGTTTGGTAATTTCAAGGTATGGTTTTTTAATAAAAATTTAATTTAATTTCCAATCTCTTCTATTGGTCTTCTACTTTTATCTTTTAATTTTTTAAAACTTGATGGAGTTAAACCAGTAACTTTTTTAAACTGATTAGATAAATGAGCAACACTACTATAATTTAGTTTATAGGATATTTCAGTAAGATTGTATTCATCGTAAAGTAATAACTCTTTAGCTTTTTCTATTTTATGATTAATAATAAATTGTTGTATTGTCATGCCTTTTACTTCAGAAAAAATATTAGATAAGTAAGTATAATCATGGTTTAATTTTTCACTAATAAAATCTGAATAATTAATTTTAGGCATTTCATCTGCATGATGCACCATGTCTATAATAACAGTTTTTATTTTTTCTATTAAAATAGCACGTTTATCATCCATTAACTCTAATCCAGAATCGTATAACCCTTTTCTAAGTAAGGCGCGCTTTTCATCTGAAATGTTTTCCATAATTTCAATTTCGCCAAGATCAACAATAATAAAATGAAGTCCAATTTTTTTTAATTCTTCTTTTACAACCATTTTACATCGATTGCTTACCATATACTTAATGTATAATTTCATATTATTTTGGTTAGAGTAAATATTGTATAATAAAAATTAGAATCAACAAAGTTCAATTAGATTATTTTTTAAAAATTGTATAACTTCAAGTAATTATTACATAATTCACACATTTTTAAAACGTATTTTCTTAATTTTAGAAGTGTAGAATTGAGGAAAAAAAATTAAAATTCTTAACTAATTAAAATATAAATTTTATTAGAAGTAATATTGCATGTATAATTTAAAAGAAAATATATAATTGAGAAGTTCCAAATTCAATTACTAAAAAGAGTTTAATTAAATTCAAAAAAAAATCTTCCAATTTGGAAGATACAATTTTTATAAAATTTTAAAAGAATCTAAAACAAGTTCAGATTAAAAATGGCAAGCGACCTACATCGCACCGCTCAACCGCATACCTTTGCTATGTTCCCATCCTGGAGGATTCTGTAGGAGCTGGTCGTGTAGGACTTGCCGCTGCAAATATACAATCTTTTTATTTTTTTACAAGAAATTAACATCATAATAAATACATTTGTACTTTAAAATTTGAAATTTACTTTATGAGAAAATATAACCTATTAGCATTCATTTTATTAGCAATTACTATTATAAGTTGTGGCGATACAAAAAATTATTTTAGTATAGACGAAAGTAAACTAGAAGCGCAATATAATCCGTCAGATGTTTTAATTTTATCTGTAATTAATAATGAAAACAAAAATTTTGATAGTATTGTATATGCTATTAACAATAAAAAAATTGGTAGTTTAAAAAATTCTAACGAATTTAAATTTAACTTAATCAATCAAAAATTAGGATATCAAAATATTACAACATCTGTTTTTTTTAACGGTAAAACTGAGATAGATTCTTCTAGAGTAGAATTGGTTTCTAATGTTAAACCCAAATTACTAAGCTATAAAATTATTAATACATATCCTCACGATTATAAAGCATACACTCAAGGTTTAGAGTTTTTTAATGACACTTTATATGAAGGAACCGGAAATGGTGCAGGCAATGAAACTGGAATTAGAGGAATTTCAAGTTTAAGAAAAACGAATTATAAAACTGGAATTGTTTACCAAAAAGTTGAACTTGGCGAAGAATATTTTGGCGAAGGAATTACAATTTTAAACAATAAAGTATATCAATTAACTTGGTTAAATAATGAAGGTTATGTTTATGATGCTACTACTTTAAAAAAAGAAAAAACATTTCAATATTTTAAAAAAATTGAAGGTTGGGGTTTAACTAACGATGGAAAATATTTATATCAATCTGACGGAAGTGAAAAAATTTATAAACTAAATCCAAATGATTTAAAAGAAGTAGATTACATAAATGTCTATTCTTTAACAGATAAAGTAAAACAAATAAATGAACTGGAATGGGTTGACGGAAAAATTTATGGCAACATATATGGTAAAGATGCCATTGCAGTAATAAATGCAAGTAATGGAACTGTAGAAGGAATAGTAGATTTATCTAAACTTGAAAAGTTAATTACAAAACTACCAGATACTGATGTATTAAACGGTATTGCCTATAATTCTAAAACAAAAACATTTTTTGTGACTGGTAAAAACTGGGATAAAATGTTTGAAATTATAATTAAATAGTTATTTATTAAAATTATAATTTATAAAATAAATACTACAATATTATTGATATTATGTCTTTAATCGATATTATTATGCTTTTAAACGCTTAATTTTAAAAATATTTTATATTTGTATATAATATTATTTAAATTAAGATGAAAAACATTCTTCTTTTAGCATTACTTTTTATTTCTTTAGGTTCTAATAGTCAAGTTCTTGGTGATTATCGTTCTGTAACATCAGGAAATTGGACAACATTAACAGCTTGGCAATATTATAATGGAACGTCTTGGATTTCTCCTAGTGGTATTTCTCCTCAAGGTTATCCTTCGCAATTTTCTGGAACAAATAATGTAACTATTCTGGCAGGAAATACCATTACATTTACCAATTTAATGGTTACTACAACATTTCCTAAACTAACAATAAACGGAATATTGTCTTTAATTGGAACTGGAAATAATGCATTTTTTGATATTAAAGCCAATTTTATAAAAGTTACTTCAAGTTTAACTCCAGCCGCAACTATAGAATTTTTATCTAAAGGAACTTTATTGATGCCAACCAATGCAATTTTTCAAGTTGGTCCGCTAGGACTTTCTGGTAGTTGTACAAATAATCAAGCAATTAAAATTGGAGCATCTGTTATTGCAACATGTTCTGGTGCAGGAAATTCTGGCGTGTTATTTTCACAATTAATGAATGGTGGCGGTTCTATAACTGCTGTTCCTACCTCAAATTCTCCTGTTTGTCAAAATAATATTATAAATTTAAATGGTGCAATTACTGGTTCAGCAGGAACTGGATTAACTTATACTTGGACAATTACTTCTCCAACAGGAATTATTACAACAGTAAATTCGCAAAACACAACTGTATCAAATGCACAATTAGGAACTTATACAGCCAAACTTAAATGTACTACAAGCTATAATGGTACAAGTTTTACTAATGAAGCTACTATTTTAGTTATTATTAGTCCAACAACTGTTGCTGGAACAGTTTCTAGTAATCAAACAATATGTTCTGGAAATCAACCTACAAATTTAACTTTGGCAGGAAATGTTGGAAATATTCAATGGCAATCGTCTGGTGATAATGTAAATTTTACTTCTATTTCTGGACAAACTACAAATACACTTTCTGGAGCAACAATAGGAAATTTAACCGCATCAAAATATTTTAGAGCTTTGGTTCAAAGTGGTAGTTGTACTGCTGTATTTAGTAATGTTGTAACTATAAATGTAAACCCAACTTCTGTTGCTGGTACTGTTTCTAGTAATCAAACAATATGTTTTGGTTCGCAGCCAACAAGTTTAACTTTAGCAGGAAATGTTGGAAGTATTCAATGGCAATCGTCTAGTGACAATGTAACTTTTACTACCATTTCTGGACAAACTTCAAATACACTTTCTGGAGCAACAATAGGAAATTTAAACGTAACAAAATATTTTAGAGCTTTAGTAAATAATGGCGTTTGTAATTCGGTTTTTAGCAATTTTGTAAGTATACAAATTACGCCACTTTCAGTTGGAGGAACTGTTTCAAATGATCAAATTATATGTTTTGGAACCAATCCTAATGATTTAATTTTATCTGGAAACGTTGGATCTGTATTAATGTGGCAAAAATCTACAGATAGCAATTTTACATCTCCAATAAATATTGCAAATACAAATTCAACTTTAATTGGAACTGCCATAGGAATTATTACTGAAACAACTTACATCAGAGCAGTAGTTCAAAACGGTAGTTGTAGTAGTATTTATTCAAATTATGTTAGAATATCTGCTGGAAATTCAACTTGGAATGGAAGTTCTTGGGATGATTTTCCTTCTGGAAATACAACGTTAATTTTCAATTCAAATTACAATTCTACAGCAGATATTTCTGGATGTTCTTGTATTGTAAATTCTGGAAATGTTGTTGTTAATTCCAATCATGACATGCAACTTTTAGGAAGTGTTACTGTAAATGGTGGAACATTAACATTTGAAAATAATTCTAATTTATTGCAAACACAAAATGTATCAAATTATGGTAATATTATTGTAAAACGAAGTAGTTCAGCATTAAAAAGATTAGATTATACTATGTGGTCAACGCCAGTTGTTGGACAAAATTTATTTAATTTTTCACCACTAACAATAAGTAATCGATTTTACTTTTTTAATACATTAACTAATTTATATAATGTAATAGCGTCACCATCTACAACTAATTTTGTTGCTGGAAAGGGTTATTTAATTCGTGTACCAAACAATCATCCAACTTGGGCAACAATTTATAATGGACAGTTTACTGGAGTTCCAAATAATGGTACTATTTCTTTTAGTTTAACTGATGGTGGAAGCGCAACTACAAGACATAATGCAACCGGAAATCCTTATCCATCAGCTATAAAAATAGAGGATTTTATAAATTCAAATAGTGCAAATATTGAAGGAACATTATGGTTTTGGAGAAAAACTAATGATGATAACAATCCTGTGTCCTACTCTACTTGTACAACTGTTGGAAGTACTGTAAACAATGGACATACCTATATTAATAATAATTTAATTTCTGTTGGTCAAGGATTTTTAGTTATGGCAAAACCTGGAGCTACTGTAGTTAATTTTAACAACGCTATGCGATCTTCTGAAAATGTTAATCAGTTTTTTAAAAATTCATCATCTCAATTAACATCTAACATTGATAGATTTTGGTTGCAATTAAAAAATAGTTCTAATACTAACTTTGGTCAACAATTAATTGCCTATGTTAATGGTGCAACTTATGGATACGATTCTGGAAAAGATGGATTGCATTTTAATGATAATCCTGTTTCGTTAACCTCAATTGTTGATAATAAAGAATTGACAATTCAAGCCAGACCAACTTTTACAGATAATGATAATTTTGCATTAAACTTTAAAACCAATGTTACCGATGTTTATACTATTTCTATAAATCAATTGGATGGATTATTTGAAAACAATCAAGATATTTTTATAAAAGATAATGACTTAAATACAATTCATAATTTAAAAACCGAACCATATTCTTTTAATTCAACTGCTGGAAATTTTGCAAATAGATTTGAAATTCAATATCAATCTAGTTTACTTTCTAATGTAAATTCTAGTTTAAATTCTGATGATGTTATTGCTTTTAAAGAGAAAAAAGAATTGATTGTAAAATCTAAAAATAATTTAATTACCCAAATACAGATTTATGATGTTACAGGAAGAGTATTATTTGATAAAAAAGATTTTAATACTTTAGAATTAAAAATAGATACTATTAATTCAAATCAAGTTTTATTACTAAAAATTAAAACTATAGATAACAAAATTGTAGTTAAAAAAATATAATAGTTGTTCTAAAAAATATCCCAAAAAGTTAGAAACTTATTGGGATAATTTAATTATCAGTTTTTTTTATTTCTTCTTTTTTGCATCATTGTATTTTACCTCTTTGGCATCATAAATCCACTTATTTTCTTGGGTTTTATTTTTTTGAGTTATAGAACCATCAGCATTTAAAATAAATTCGAAACCTTCTCTTCTTATTCTTTCTTGCGTTTCACTTGCGTTTTTTAATTTATCAAGAAACACTTTTTCTGTTATGTTATTTGTAGTTTGAAAATTTGAAAACACTTGCGTTTTAGTCACTAAATCAAAAACTTGAGAATTTATTGTAACGATGTTTTCTGTTTTTAAATCGGTTTTAGTTGTTGTTTTTTCACTCCAAACAAGTAAATACAATTTGGCTCCATTGGCAGTAAAAGATGTTAATTTACAATCTGTTGGAGCAAATTTTGCATCGGCAGATTTTATAATAATTGCATCTTTAGGTTTTCCGTTTTCATTAATTGTTATTTGAAAATTTCCACTTTTAATTTCTGCAACCAAGTTATCAACTTTTGCTAATCCAGCAGTAGTTTTATTTGCTACAGTTTTTAAAACTTTCTTTTTTTGAGAATAATTTGATGAACTAAAAAGAACAACAAATGCTACTAAAAATATTTTTTTCATTTTTAAGGTTTTATAATTTATAATTGATGACCAATATACAAATTTATTTAAATTGACAACGCAAAAAAAACCGAACTATTGCTAGTTCGGTTCTTAAAATGGTAAGTAAAATGGGCAAAAAATTATTCTGCGTTAGATGTAGATTTAACTGCTAATGAATAAATTACTAATCCAAAACCAATTTTATTAATAGCATCAGCAATGTTGTAAGCAACATCTACACTTCCTGTACCAATTAAACTTGTATACCAACCTTGTGTTCCTAACATATATCCTAAAGGATAAATTGCCCAACCAACAAGTACAAACCAGCATAAAATTTTGTGTGCAGCAAGTACATTTCCTCCAGCAGCAGCAGCTAATTTAGCAGCACTTCCTAACCAGATTTCATATACTATTGCAAAATAAGCTACTCCAGAAATAAAGCCCCAAAATGCAGCTTGATCCATAAATACAGCTTCTCCTAAATAACCAGTAACTAACATTATTACAGAATAAAAAATCATTTTCCATAATAAACCAGTTTTTGCACCAGCAACTTTTAAAATTAAATAAAATTCTAAACACATTAATGGCACAGTTAAAACCCAGTCAACATATCTAAAGAATGTTGGCGATTCTTGAAACGTAGCCCAATAATCTCTCATGTAATAATAATGAACTGCTGCAATGAAAGTAATTAGACCTGAAACTAAAACCGAAGTTCTCCACTTTTTATCAAATTGATTTA
>JAYVKR010000176.1:0-4613 GCA_043768185.1 Flavobacterium sp. | reverse complement strand
TGGTATGGTGGCGGATTGAAAAAAGATTTTATAAATGCGAGTGAAATGCAAAAAGCGACTTCGGTAGATTTTGATACTTTATTGGAAATGGTTGCTGTTGGTTTTCCCAAGATGAGAATCCGATTTTCGACCTCAAATCCTCAAGATATGCACGAAAGTGTTTTGCACGTTATTGCGAAATATCCAAATATTTGCAAGCACATTCACTTGCCAGTTCAATCTGGAAGTAATCGAATTTTGAAAGAAATGAATCGTTTGCATTCTCGTGAAGAATATATGACCTTGATTGACAAAATTAAAACCATAATTCCAGAAAGCTCGATTAGTCAAGATATGATTGCTGGTTTTCCTACAGAAACTGAAGAAGATCACCAAGATACCTTATCGTTAATGGACTACGTGAAATATAGTTTTGGATATATGTATAGTTATTCTGAACGTCCTGGAACATTGGCAGGAAGAAAAATGCAAGACGATGTTCCAGAAGAAACTAAAGCCAGACGTTTACAAGAAATTGTAGATTTACAACAAAAACACGCTTGGCAACGAAGTGAAGAATTTATTGGGAAAACAGTTGAAGTTTTGGTTGAAAAATTGTCTAAAAAATCTAAAGAAGAGTTTTCTGGAAGAAATTCACAAAGTATAACGGTTGTTTTTCCTAAAGAAGACTATAAAATTGGTGATTTTGTGAATGTAAAAATTGAGAGTTGTACTAGTGGTACTTTGAAAGGTATTGCTGTTGGATTAAGCGAGATGAATTAATTTTTTACCACAAATTTCACAAATTATCACAAATTAAAATGGATTATTATGAGTAATGACAATGAATATTATTACAAGAAAGATGAAAATTATACTATTGTTGGATTGTGTATGGAAGTCCATCGAATTTTAGGTCCAGGTTTACTCGAAATAGTATATAAAGATGCTTTAGAAATTGAATTTAAAAATCATAATATTCCATATGTAAGAGAACAAAAGTATGATGTGGAATATAAAGGATTTATTCTACCTCATAATTTTTATGCAGATTTTGTTGTTTACGAAGATTTAATTTTAGAAGTTAAGTCAGTTAGCGTAGTAACTAATGATCATCTTTCTAGAACATTGAACTATATGAAACTCGCAAAAACACCGATTGGAATTATTGTAAATTTTCAAAATAAATCATTAACACACAAAAGATTAATAAGCACTTAATTAATTTGTGAAAATTTGTGTAATTTGTGGTTAAAATAAAGAATAATGAGATTTCTCCGTGCCTCGCAATAACAAGACAGAGGAGAAATATTAAATAAATATAAAGATACTGAAATACTGAATTGAATTCAGTACAAGTATATTCAGCATAAATGGAAACAGTACAATCAATAAAACAACGATTTGAAATTATAGGAAACGATCCTAAGCTCAATCGTGCAGTAGAAAAAGCCATTCAAGTTGCTCCTACTGATATTTCAGTGTTAGTAGTTGGTGAAAGTGGCGTTGGAAAAGAAAGTATTCCTAAAATAATACATTCGCTTTCGCATAGAAAACACGGAAAATACATTGCTGTAAACTGTGGTGCTATTCCAGAAGGAACAATTGATAGTGAGTTATTCGGACACGAAAAAGGTTCGTTTACTGGCGCAACTTCTACTCGTGAAGGTTATTTTGAAGTTGCCGATGGCGGAACTATTTTTCTAGATGAAGTTGGCGAATTACCATTAACAACGCAAGTTCGATTGCTTCGTGTATTGGAAAATGGCGAATTTATAAAAGTAGGTTCATCACAAGTTCAAAAAACCAATGTGAGAATTGTTGCTGCCACAAACGTAAATTTATTTGATGCTATCGAAAAAGGAAAATTCCGTGAAGATTTATATTATAGATTAAGTACAGTTGATATTTTACTTCCACCATTACGCGATAGAAAAGACGATATTCACTTATTATTCAGAAAATTTGCTGCCGATTTTGCTCACAAATACAAAATGCCTGCTATAAAACTAGAAGATGAAGCAATTCCATATTTACTAAAATATCGTTGGAGCGGAAACATTCGTCAATTGCGAAATGCTGCCGAACAAATTTCGGTTTTAGAAACCAAACGCGAAATTTCTTTACAGACTTTAATGTCCTATTTACCTCAAGATGGAAGCCATTTACCAAGTGTAATTAAAGACAAAAAAAGCGAAAGCGATTTTTCTACCGAACGTGATATTTTATACAAAGTATTGTTCGATATGAAAAGTGATTTGAACGATTTAAAGAAATTGACATTAGAATTAATGAAAAATGGTTCTGCCAAAGTACAAGAAATCAACACCAATTTAATTCAGAAAATCTATGGTCAAAACGAAGATACTCCAACCGAGTTTGAAGAAGAACCGCGAAATAATTCTATAAATAATCAATCGTCAGTTGAGGAACAAGAAGAATTTGACGATGAAGATGACACTAACAATTATCTATTTGCAGAAACAGTTGAAGAAGAAGAAATGCTAAGTTTAGAAGCTAAAGAAATAGAATTAATTAAAAAATCGCTAGGTAAAAATAAAGGCAAACGAAAAGCTGCTGCTGATGAATTAGGAATTTCTGAACGTACATTATATAGAAAAATAAAACAATATGATTTGTAAATACTTACAAAATCATTAACAATTATTGAACTAAAAAAATATATCTTTGGCTTCTTAACTGACTATCAAAATTGATAATAAAACGAATGAATAAATATATAAAATACATTTTATTGCTTTCAACTATTTTAATTATAAATGGTTGCAGTGTAAAATATGGTTTTACTGGCGCAGGAAAAATTGATGCAAAAACATTTCAAGTAAATTATTTTCAAAATAATGCCAACTTAATCGAACCTGGAATTGAGCGAACATTTACACTTGCATTACAAGATATTATTCAAAATCAAACCAACTTAAATTTAACAAATACCGAAGGCGAATTGTTTTATGATGGTGAAATTGTAGATTATAATTTTTCGCCAATGAGTGCAACTGCCGATCAAAAAGCAGCGCAAACTCGGCTTACTGTTGGAGTAAACGTAAGATTTGTCAATAAAAATAAAGAAGTAGATAATTTTGAAAAACGTTTTTCATTTTATTATGATTACACAGGAACAGATCAATTGGTTGGTTCAAAATTGTCTGTTGCATTAGACGAAATTTTTACAAGAATTACACAAGATATTTTTAATGAGTCATTGGCGAAATGGTAATGAGTTAGAAGATGGAAGTTAGAAGTTAGAAGATGGAAGATGGAAGATTAAAATTATTAGTTAAGACAATAAATTAAATGAACATAACAGATTATACTTATCTAATTAATAAACCTGACGCTATAAACGAGCGACACAATACTTCATTAGAAAAAATAATTGAAGATTTTCCTTATTTTCAAAGCGCAAGAGTGCTTCGCTTAAAACATTTGTACAATCAAGACAGTTTTAAATACAATTACGCATTAAAAGTTGCGGCAGCATTTACAACAGACAGAACGGTTTTGTTTGATTTTATAACCTCTTCTAAATTTGTTACCATTCAAAACGGATTATATGATAAAAAAGTAGCCCAATTACTCAATATAGATGTAATAGAAAGTGAAATTATTAATACAAAACTAGTTCAAGAAGAAGAAAATTCTGTAGAAAAATCAATTTTATCATCAATTACTATTTCAAATCCAAATGCATTTGAAGAAAAACTAGAAATAGGAAAACCACTAGAATTTTCAAGGCAAGAAACACATTCTTTTCAAGAGTGGTTGCAATTATCTAGAATAAATCCAATAGAAAGAAGTTCAGATAAAGCATCAGAAATCAATCCTGATAAACAAAAAAAATCAGATTTAATAGACAAATTTATAGAAACCAATCCTAAAATTCCACAAGTAGACAAGTACACAACAGCAACTATAAAAGAAGTTGTAATAGAAGACAAGTCGTATTTAATGACAGAAACTTTGGCAAAAGTTTATCTAGAACAAAAAAAATACCAACGCGCAATTCAAGCATATGAAATATTAATTTTGAAATATCCAGAAAAAAGTAGTTTCTTTGCAACCAAAATTTTAGATATAAAAAATTTACAACAAAATAATAGTTAAATAAAATGAGCACTTTTTCAGTATTTTTAGTATTAATAACAATCGTTTGTTTCTTATTAATCGTAGTAGTAATGGTTCAAAACCCTAAAGGTGGCGGATTATCATCAACATTTGGAAGTTCATCTACATTAGGTGGAGTTCAAAAAACAACCGACTTTTTAGACAAATCAACTTGGGTTTTAGCAACAGCATTAATTGCATTAATATTACTTTCAAGTTTAAGTTTTACTGGAAAATTAAGCGACACAGGATCAAAATTAATAGACGATTCTAAACCAACAACAACTAAACCTGCAACTCCAGCTCCAGCAAAACCTGCTGCTGCTAAACCAATTGCTCCAGTTGTTCCTGCAACAGAAAAAAAATAATAAATTAAAATACCAACATTAAAATCTCGAGTAATCGGGATTTTTTTTTAAATAGAAACGAATGGCTTGGGCTTTATTAACAATCCATTTTCCTGCTGTCCATTTCAATCTGCTGTTGCGATTTTCGCGAAGCGAAAATCG
>JAYVKR010000175.1:0-2318 GCA_043768185.1 Flavobacterium sp. | reverse complement strand
TAGGAAATTACATAAACGAACAAATGAGTACTGTTGAAGATCATGATAATATAGATTCTGAAATTCAAATTTTTCAAAACGCATTAGAATTTTCTGGCGTAAAAGCTAGAGATATAATGACGCCACGAACCGAGTTGGTTGCTATGGAAATATACGATTCTGTAACAGAATTAAGAGAATTATTTATTAAAACTGGATATTCTAAAATTTTAATTTATCAAAATTCATTAGACGATATAATAGGTTATGTACATTCATTTGAATTGTTTAAAAAACCTAAAACTATAAAATCTATAATGATTCCAGTAGAATTTATTCCAGAAACTATATTTATTAAAGATGGATTAAATTTATTAACTAAAAAACGAAAAAGTGTTGCTGTAGTTTTAGATGAATATGGTGGTACATCTGGTATTGTTACTGTTGAAGATATTATTGAAGAACTTTTTGGTGAAATTGAAGACGAACACGACGAAGATGAAAAACTTATAGAACAACAATTAGATGATAAAAATTATATTTTTTCGGCAAGATTAGATGTAGAATATCTAAACGAACACTATAAACTTGCTATACCAGAAAACGATTCTTATGGAACTTTAGGAGGATTTATTGTAGATTTTACAAAAGAAATTCCGTTAAAAGGCCATGATATAACAATTGATAACTATCATTTTAAGGTTGAAGAAGCTACAAATACAAAAATTGATGTAGTAAAAATGACCATTTTAGACTAGGAATAAAAAAAATTGAATTTTTAACGTAAAATATATCCATAAACTATAATTATTTAATAGATAATTGTATTTTCGCAAACTGAATTAAAAATTAACAAATATAAAAATGGCAGTTTTATCAAATATTAGAAAAAGATCAGCGCTTTTGATAGGAATTATAGCATTTGCTTTATTAGCATTTATTGTGCAAGATTTATTTTCAAACGGTTTTAAAAGTCAATCAAACGAAGTTGGAAGTATTAACGGAAAAGATATAGCATTTGACGATTTTAGAATAAAAGTAGCAAATACTGAGAAAAATCCAGGACAAAACGGACAAACTCCTACCACAATTCAAGCTGCAGAACAAGTGTGGAATCAAGAAATAGCAATAGCATTAATTTCAGATCAATTTGAAAAAGCTGGAATTAAAACTACAGACAAGCATTTAATTGATAATCTTAAAAAAGATCAAAATATTGGACAAAATCCAGCGTTTTTAAACGAACTAGGAAAATTTGATTTAAATAAATTTAAAGAATATTTTAAATCTAATCCACAACAAAAAGAATTTCTTGAAAGTAAAGAAAAAGATGCAGAAATAAATTCAAAATTTGGAATTTACAGCACTTTGATTAAAGCTGGAATGTATACAACTACAGCAGAAGGTAAGTTTAAGTATGAAATGGAAACTAACAAAGTTAACTTTGATTATGTTGCTGTGCCATATTCTTCTATTAAAGATAGCGATGTAAAAGTTAGTGATGCAGACATTTTAGAATATGTAAAGAAAAACGAAAAAAAATACAAAGCAGAAGAAACTCGCGAAATAGAATATGTACTAATAGAAGACAAACCATCTAAAGCAGATCAAGACGAAGTAAAAGCTAAAATTGATGGATTGCTTAACGGAAGTGTAGTACTTAATACTCAAACTAAAGTTAACGATACCTTGCCAAGTTTTAGAAATGCTACAAATGTTGCAGAGTTTGTTGGAGCAAATTCAGAAGTTCCTTACGATTCTACTTATGTTGCTAAACAAGATTTACCAGCACAATTTGCAGATGCATTATACAATTTACCAACAGGAGAAATTTACGGACCATATATTAATGGAAATTATTACAGTCTTTCTAAATCTATGGGTAAAAAATCTGGAGCTAAAGCTAAAGCAAGTCACGTTTTAATTAGTTGGGAAGGAATTAAAGGACCAACTCCAAAAGAAAAACGTACTAAAGAAGAAGCTAAAGTAAAAGCAGATGCAATTTTAGCACGAGTACTTGCAAATCCTGGAAGTTTTATGATGGAAGCATTAACTAATTCTGACGATTCTTCTGCTCAACAAGGTGGAGATTTAGGATACTTTGGACCAAACCAAATGGTTAAACCTTTTAATGATTTTGTATTTAATAATTCAATTGGAAAAATTGGTTTAGTTGAGTCAGAATTTGGTTACCACATTATAAACGTTACAGACAAACAAGATGCTGTTAGATTAGCAACTGTAGCTGTAAAAATTGAACCATCTGAAGCTACTACAAATACTATGTATACAAAAGCAACCAAATTTGAAATGGATGCTAATGAAAAAGATTTTGCAGC
>JAYVKR010000174.1:0-2268 GCA_043768185.1 Flavobacterium sp. | reverse complement strand
TGCTTTAAAGGGTAAAATTCTATCAGAACATAATGAAGCTACAATTATTGATATTTCTCACGATATTGATCCATTTAATGTTACCGAAGCTAGTTTTATTATTAGCGCATCTTATTCTAGCTTTCCCAAAGGAACTGTGCATATAATTGGTGTAGATATTGAACGTAACAAAGAAACGCAACACATTGCAATTCAATGGAATGACCACTATTTTATTTGTGCCGATAACGGAATTTTAAGTATTTTAACTCAAAAAATTATTCCTCAAAAAATGGTTGCCATAAATATTCATGATAGATTATTGCCAGATGCAACCGATTTAGATGTGTTTATAAAAGTTGCTTGTCATCTTGCAAAAGGCGGATTGTTAAACGTAATTGGTAAAGAAATTGAAGCTATTAAAGAAGTAACTGAGTTACAACCAACAGTTGCAGCAGATTTAAATTCAATAAAAGGATACATTATATATATAGACTATTTTGGAAATGCGGTGAGTAATATTACCAAAAAATTATTTTTAGACATCGCCAAAGCAAGACCTTATTAAATAAAGTTTAAAAATAAAGATATAAAAACTATTTTCGCAAAGTATTCAGACATTGGAATTTCAGAATTGTATCCAATAAAAAATTATGAAGGTCAAAAATTAGCCATTTTCAACGAAGCTGAATTTTTAGAAATTGCCATTTTTAGAAGCAATCCTAACAAAGTTGGTTCTGCAAGTAGTTTGCTTGGTTTAAATTACAGAGATTTGATAACAATTGAATTTAAGAATTAATGTTATTATGAAAAAATATCCTCGAAAATTATCTGCTGGAGCAAACAATACTGTAATTGTACTGAATGATGACGAAGTTGCTAAATTATTTACTGGCGATACACGTTCGGATTTAGGATCGGAAGCTGAAAAAATGAAATTTGCAAATACAATAAATGGCCTTGTTGTTAAATTTATTCGATTGGATTATAATGACAAATTAGAAGCAGAAATGTTAGTGATGGAACGAATTCAACCGATAGATTTTAGAGCTTACGAGGTAGAAATTAGAGAATTATGGTTTGATGTTTTTAATGATGAATTAAAAGCATTACACAAAGCAGGATTTGTTCATCGAGATTTAAAAAGACCTTCTAATATTCAAGGTTTAGCATTTGATAATATTTTACTAACCAACAAAGGTTTACGTTTAATTGATGTTGGAATTTCAACATTAAAAAGTCAGGTTGGAGAAAAATTATTTCAAAAACAATTGGCTATAGAAGTAAATGAAATAGAATTGTTTAAAGAATATTTTATGAATAGATAAATTTTTAATTACAATATCAATTACAATATCAATATCAATTACAATATCAATATCAATTTAAAAATATAAATTTGAAAATCTAGTAATACTTTCATCCATAGCGCTTAGAAAGAAGGAACACAAGTTAAAATTTTTTGAAACTCAAAAAAACAAATAATAAAATGAAAAAAACACTACTATTAATTACAATTTCAATATTATTTTCATTTAGCTCAAATCAAAATTCAAGAGATGGAAAATATGTAAATTCAGATAAAAATGATGATTATATTTATGCCTTAGAAATAAAAAACGATTTTAAAGAAATTAGCTTTTATTTATATGAAGATAAATCTAAAATTAAAGATTATAAAATTGTTTGTACTGGTAAAATTTCAAGACTGAAAAATAAATTTTATTTAAATGATATTAAATGTAACGATTTGCCAGTAACAAATAATGATAAAACAGAATTATTTATAAAAGAAACTTCAATTCAATTTAAAAGTTCCAATTTATTGAAGAATTTCTTTTACGAATATATCGTTTATGCTGATAAAATGAAATTTGAATTAGAAAAATAAATTATGCTAATAAGAATTGTAAAATTATCATTTCACCAAGAAAACATTCCATCATTTTTGGAGAATTTTGAACTTATGAAAGATAAAATACGAAATGCACCAGGAAATCGTTTTCTAGAATTGTATCAAGATAAAAACAATAAAAATATTTTCTTTACCTATAGTTATTGGGAAACCGAACAAGATTTAGAAAATTATAGACAATCAGAATTATTTTATGATGTTTGGGAATTCACAAAAAAATTATTCAACGATAAACCACAAGCTTGGAGTGTAGATAAGTTAGCAAGTTTGTAGTTTGTTGTTTTTAGTTGTAATCTAACTAAAAACAACAAACTACAAACAATAAACAATTTTTAAAATATGAAATCAATACTATTAAGAGAAATTAAATCCTT
>JAYVKR010000173.1:0-29884 GCA_043768185.1 Flavobacterium sp. | reverse complement strand
TTAAGTGACCGCGGCTGGATTCAAACCAGCAACCTCTTGAGCCGTAATCAAGTGCGCTATTCAGTTGCGCCACGTGGCCTTTTTTGTGAGTGCAAAGATAATTTAAAAAGTGATATTAGCAAATTGAAATCTATAAAAATTTATATTATTTTATAGCTCGTAAAGTTACAAAATAGCGCCAACCAATTATTGTCATTTGGAATTTACTGGCTTTTGACAAATCCAATTGTTGTTTTGTAAAACTAGGTAGAATAAATTTATTTAATTTTGCTAGAAGTTTATACATTTAATTGAGCTTTTTTTTTAAGTTTAATTTGTCATTAACTGAAACTATTTTTCCAATTCGACCTTCTAAAACTTTTTAAAAGGAAGAGAATTTGTAACCTAGAATTATGTTTTTTGAGTTTTTAAAATAGTTTTCTTTTCTAAATCTTTTTTTGCTTTTTGTAATTCTTCTTTGGCTTTAATCATTTCATCTTTAGCTTTTGCATTTCAGCTTTTGTTTTTTCTAATTCAGAATTTTCATTATTAGGTTTTAATTTTTCCATGTCTATTTTCATTTTTTCCATCTGATTTTTAAAATTATCCAATCCTTCTTTATTTCTAAAATCAAATTCTTTACTATCAGAATTTAGCTCTCCAAAATTAAATTGTTGTACTTTATTGTTTTTAATTATTTCATCTAACTCTTCTTTGGTGTAATCATCGCCACCTTCAATTACAAATCCGTCTTCAATTACTAATGGTTTTTTGTTAGAATTTTGAATAATAATTTTAGATTTTGAATTTTTAAACTCTTTAATATCTGGCATTACAAAATCAAATTTACCTTGAGATAACGAATCGTTTTCTAATTGAAATTGAAATTGTTTCATCATATCTGCACCACCAAAATTTTGAAAAAAAGCATCTCCACCAAGAATATTACTATTGTTTATTGGCTGTCCAAATCCAATAGTTCCATCTTGTTTAAAAAATTGAATCGTTGTTATTGGTTTTTGATTGTCTAATTCCATTGTGCCTTTATTACCTTTTCTGTCTAAATATTCAACTTTTAAACCAGTAATTTCACCTTTAGAATTTCTTTTAACTTTAGAATATTTTATAGTAATTCCTATTTCTGCAAGAGCTTTAACATCATCTTTCATTTCACTTTCTGGCGTGTTTTTATTCCAGGTCATTACTATATTATCATCGTTTTGTGATAACTTAAATTGATTATTTTCTTGTGCAAAAACTATTTGAAACGCAATTAAAAAAGTGAAAATAAATAAGTTTTTAATATTCATAATTTCTAAATTTATTAAGTAAACAATTGATTTTAAATTTAATTTCAAAATTATAAATTTATTATATTGTTTAAAATAGATTTGCATTTTTTTAACTTTTTAAATAAAAAATCACTTTTAAAAACTGGTTTTAAAAGTGATTTACTACTAACTCAAATATTGTAATTATTGTTTTTTTTCGGTTCTTTTAATATAAATATCTAATTTAGTATGATATTCTTTCATTTGTACCTCAAATACTTTCATTTTTTCTTCAAATTTTTTCATTTCTGCTTCAAATGGTTTCATTTGCTCTTCAATTGTTGACATTTCTATTGCATAAGCATCCATTTCTGGTCGCATAGCTTCCATCTTTTTTTGAAATTTTTCCATTTTTTTCTCAAATTTTTTCCATTCTTTTTCGTTTGTAATTGGAGAACCATTTGGAGCTTTTGGAGCATTTGGAAAACTAGGAACAGGTATAGAATTTATTTTAATTTCTGGAATATTTGGTGCAATTGGTGCGGTTGGTGGAACTGGTGGGGTTAGTGATGTGTTTTTGTAAGCAACTGCATCGTCCCATTTTACCCATACATCTGTTTCCATTTTTTTAGACAATTTTTCATTGTAATTATACTCCGAATTAAATATATTGTCAAATAAAATTTGATTACTATTTACCTCAAACACAATAGGTTCTATCGGATCACTACTTTCTATATTTTTAGTCCAAGTTTTACCTTCATTATTTTTATAGGTTGCTTTTATTCCAATAATTTCATTGGTTTCATTTCTAATAACTGTATTATAAACACAATCAATATTGTATTGTTTTTTTAATAATTCGGCATCTTTTTTCAATTCAATTTCTGTTGTATTTTTAGAAATTATAAAAGATTCACTATTAAGAACTACAACTGCAGAAGTTCTATCTACTTTTGGTAAGTTATTTTTAACTTCTTTCTCTTGTGCAATAACTTTTATTTGAAAAAGTAGTACAAACCCAATTAATGCAGGAAGTATTACTGCATACTTCCAAGAATTTCTTTTTTGTGACTGATTTTTGTTTAACATAACGATTCGTTTTTTGATTAATGATTGATAAAAATGATTAGTAATAGATAAGCAATTCTGATTAGAAACTACTTTTAAAAGTACCATTTGATAGGACTTTTTATCTTCAATTTGCGCAATAGCTTCACTATCGGCAATGTATTCTAGGTTTTGAATAACTGCTTTTTTATACCAATATAAAACTGGGTTAAACCAAAAAATAACAGTAAATAAATTAATTAATAAAACATCAATAGAGTGTTTTTGTGCACTGTGAATTTTTTCGTGCAATAATATACTTTCTAATTCTGATTGAGTATACAAATTAGAATTTAAAACAATATAATTAAAGAACGAAAATGGTGCAATATTCTGTTTGGTATCTATTACTTTAAAGTTTTTGTCTTTTATAATCTCTTTATTTTCAAATACTTTTACCAGTGAATATAAATTATATACTATTTTAATAAATAAAATAATTGCTATAACTATATAAATGTATAAAGAAATTTCAAACCAATTTATAATTGAGTTTTCAATAGTATTTTCATTTAAAATAATTTGAGAATTTGTATTAGAAACTACTTTAGAAATTATTTTTTGAGCTTCAACAAACACAATTTTTTTAATAAAAAATAATGGCAAAATTACAGAAGTAACTAATCCTGAAAGTAGAAACCATCTATTAGAAGTGAAAAAAGTTTCTTTCCTTAGTAAGAAATGGTAAGCAAGAAAGAACATAAGTGTCAATCCGCTCGATTTTAGTAAATAGGTTAGTAGTTCTTGCATCTTTTTTCTATATTCTATATTCTATTTTCTATATTCTATAATCTATATTCTATTTTCTATAATCTTTTTTCTATTTTCTATTTTCTTTTTTCAATTATTTCCAAAATTTCTCTAAGTTCTTCTGCAGAAATTTTTTCTTCATGCGCAAAAAATGAAACCATACTTTTATAGGAATTATCAAAATAATTTTCAATCGCGGTATTCATAAAACGCTTTCTATAGTCTTCCATACTTACAATTGGATAATATTGATGCGTGTTTCCAAATGCATTATAAGCTACAAAACCTTTTTCTTCAAGATTTCTAATTATGGTAGAAAGCGTGTTGTAATGTGGTTTGTCTTCTGTAATTTCTGCTAAAACTTCTTTTACAAATGCTTTTTTAAGCTTCCATAAAATGTGCATTATTTCTTCTTCTTTATTGGTTAACTTTAACATTAGTTTAAATTTGATTAAGCAAACTTATAACTATATTTTTAGTTGCACAACTATTTTTATAGTTATTTAACTATATTTTAAGTAAATAACATAAACGACTATTAATCAGTATTAATTTTTTTTTGAATAAGAAATGTAAGAAAAATTTATTACACTTGAATGAGAATAGCAACTAAAAGTTAGTAAAGATTCGTGAAAATTCGTGAAATTAGTGTAAAAAAAAATTCGTGTAAAAATAATTAAGCAAGTTTCTCGCGACGAACCAATACCAAAACCCAATAGCCAAGTAAAACACCAACCAAACCCAGTAATCCCATAAATAACCAATTGGCTTGATAACCAAATTTTTCTATAATTGTCATTCCAACTTTTGCACTAAGAATGTGCGCCAAGCTAAAACTCATTGTAAAAATTGCCATATATCTGCCTTCGTGACCTTTTGGCGCACGACCAATTGCAAAAGAATTAGAAAACGGAAATGCCAACATTTCGCCAAACGTCATAAACAACATCATAACAATTAAAATACCAACCCAAAAATTTACTAACATTAAAAACATACTAATTGCCATGGCTAAGCAACCCAAGTTTATAATTTTAACTTTGTTCATTTTGTTGCGTTCAACATAACTCACAATTGGCATTTCCAAGAAGAAAATCATCAATCCATTTAAAGTTAAAAGTAATCCAGTTTGTAATTCTGTTAGGCCAAACTGATCAGTATGATATAAAGGAATTGTAGTAAAAAGTTGAAAAAACAATATTCCAGTAATCATGCAACTTCCAAGAAATATCCAAAACGGTTTGTCTTTAAAAACAGAATGTGTAAGCACATTATCAGGATTCTTTTTATCAATAAATTTCGATTTTTTCTTCTCTTTTACCAAAATTGCAAAGACAGTAATTGCCAAAATACAAGTCGCACCATCAGCCCAAAAAAGACCTTTGTAACCCATATTCATAATAATTAATCCGCCCAAAGCTGGTCCGGCAGCAAACCCAAGATTAATTGCAAGTCGAACTAAAGTTAGCGATCGTGTTCTGTTTTCTGGTGTTGCATACGCGCCAAGCGATACAAACATTGCAGGACGAAACATATCGGCAACCACCATAATCACAAACATTCCAATACAAAGTCCAATAAAACTTGTAATAAATTGAAGCGCAAAAAATAGCAATCCACTCACAAACAAGCTAAAAATCATAATTCTGTAAAATCCAATTTTGTCAGACAGTTTTCCGCCAAGCCACGAACCAAGCATTGATCCAAACCCAAAACTTACCAATATCCAACCCACTTCATCTAGCGTAAAATGCAAATCTTCCTTCAAGTATTTCGATAAAAATGGCAAAACCATCGTTCCAGCACGATTAATAAAAGTAATCAGTGTTAAAATCCAAATTTCTCTAGAAAATCCTCTAAAATTATTGATGTATTTTTGAAAAGCTCGTGCAATCATAAAAGTTGTAAAATGCAAATTTAGTTGTTTTTTAGGAGCTATTTCCAGCTTTTCACTATATCTTTTATAAAATTACTTGTCAAGAAAAATGACAAGTAATTCTATAAAAGGATGCCGTTGTAATCTGGGCTAACACACCAGCAATAGTTAGTGATTTATTCAAAATTTGGTACTAATCTATTTAAAAAAGTAATAAAAAATAAAAGTAAAATAGTATTTACATTTCTAACTAATAAATTATTTTTGCCAAATGAATTTTTTCAATTTACATACACATTCATTTACTAACAATTCAGATATTTTAGAATTGGTAAATCAATATCCGTGGGATTTTAAAGAAAATATACCCAATTATTCCATCGGAATTCATCCTTGGTATATTGATGAAAGTAGAGTAGAAGCCGACCTAAATATAATAGAAAAGAAGTTACAATTAAAAGAATGTTTGGCACTTGGCGAATGTGGATTAGATAAACGAATAGAAATTCCATTGGCATTACAAATACAAGTATTTGAAAAGCAAATCGCACTAGCCGAAAAATATAAAAAACCATTAATTTTGCATTTAGTTGCAGCATTTGATGAAGTAATAGAAATCAAAAACCGATTAAAAATTTCTGTTCCTATAATTATTCACGGATTTTCTAAAAACCAGCAAGTGGCAAAACAGTTGTTAGATAACGGATTTTATATTTCCTTTGGAAAATATTTAATAAAAAATCCAGAAATGGAAGCCGTTTTTAAATCTATACCAAACGATAAATTTTTTCTAGAAACAGATACAATCAATGAAACATTAGAAGAAGTGTATCAACTAGCAGCAAAATATAAAAACCTAAAAATTAAAGAGGTAATAGAAATTGTAAATTCAAATTTTAATACAGTTTTTAAACAATCTTAAACTTTTAAACAATTCAAACAAAATAGAGAATGGCAAAGTGGCAAGAAAGAGCAGAATTATTATTTAAAAAAGAAGGATTAGAAAATCTTAAAAATGCAAAAGTTTTAGTAGTTGGTGTTGGTGGTGTAGGTTCATTTGCAGCAGAATTTTTAGCTCGTGCAGGTGTTGGAAATCTAACAATTGTAGATGGAGATGTTGTAGATATTACAAACATTAACAGGCAATTACCAGCATTGCATTCAACTATAGGTTTATCTAAAATTGATGTTATTGGTAGCAGATTATTAGATATAAATCCAGAATTAAATTTGACGAAAGTCCAAGAATTTTTATCGCCAGAAAGAGCATTTGAAATTGTAGAAGAAAAGTACGATTACGTTTTAGACTGCATTGATAGCGTTACACCAAAATTAAATTTGATACTTGGTGCAAAGCGCAAACGAGTAAAAATTATTTCAAGTATGGGCGCAGGCGGAAAAATGGAAGCTGCCAAAGTAAAAGTTGCCGATATTACCAATACAGTAAATTGTATGTTTGCAAAAACCATCAGAAGAAGATTAAAAGAATATAAAATTGACAAATTAAAAGTGGTTTTTTCATCAGAAATTCAAGATGAAAGTAGTTTAAAAATGACTGACGGAAGTAATTATAAAAAATCATTTTATGGCACAAATAGTTATATGCCAGGACTTTTTGGGTTGTATATGGCAGAAACTGTTATTCGATATTTGATTAAAAGAGAAAGTTAAAAATGTATATTGTAAAGTGTATATTGTAGAATGTATATTGTAAAAATGTATGTCGAGTAGTGTAATGTTGTAGATGTTAATTTTAAGTATTTAAATTATAAAATTTTATTACATACAATTTACATTATACATTTTACATTTTACTATTTTACTATAAACAGAAACATTAAAAAAAATGATAAAAACAGTAATTTTCGATATGGATGGTGTAATTGTAGACACAGAACCAGTACATCATTATGCTTATGTTCAGCATTTTAAACAATTAAATATTGATGTTTCTCCAGAAATGTATGCTTCGTTTACAGGAAATTCTACCAAAAATATTTATGAACGATTAAAGATAATTTTCAATTTAGAACAAGATGTTCAAACATTGGTAGAAGCTAAAAGAAGTTTTTTTGATGAAGCTTTTGACAGTAAAGAAGATTTATATTTACTAGATGGTGTAGAAGATTTAATTAAAGAATTGTACATTAACGGAATGCAATTAGTTTTAGCATCATCATCTGCAAATGTTACAATAAATAAAATATTTAATAGATTTAATTTAAATGAGCATTTTACTCATAAAGTTTCTGGCGAAGATTTTCCAAAATCTAAACCACATCCAGCAATTTTTTTAAAAGCAGCCGAATTATCGCAAACCTCTGTAGAAAATTGTATTGTAATTGAAGACAGTACCAACGGAATTAAAGCGGCAAATGCTGCTAATATTTTTTGTGTAGGTTACAAAAGTTTGCATTCTCAATTACAAGATTATTCTACTGCAAACTTGGTTATTAGTGATTTTAAGGAACTGAGTTTTGAAAGAATTAGAAATTTATTAGTTTAGAATTCCTCTCCTTTGGAGAGGTGGCCGAAGGTCGGAGTGGCTTTAGTTTTAAAAAATAAAATCGAAATGGAAATAACTGCACATATAAATAACATTCCAATTAAAAGAAATTTCGTAAAAAATTTACCTTATAATATCAATTTAAAATCGCGTGCAAGAGCTTTACGAAAGGCAGGAAACTATTCTGAAGTCGTTTTTTGGCAACAAGTTCACAAAAGGAAATTTTATTCCATAGATTTTGATAGACAAAGAATTATTGGAAATTTTATTGTAGATTTTTATGTAAAAACTTTAGGATTAGTAGTAGAAATTGATGGTGAATGTCATAATGATAAAGAAGAATATGACACAATGAGAGAAACCTTTTTAATTTCTTTTGGTTTGAAGATATTTAAAACTACCAACATTAGAGTTCTTCATGATTTAGAAAACGTTATGAATGAACTTGAAGATTTTATTATAACAAATTACTCTTTTAAATAGAAAATTATATTTACATCACATTTATCCCACCTCGTCCTTCGGACACTCCTCCAAAGGAGGAGAATGTTTACCGATAAAGTTTGCTTATACTTTTAAACAATTTCTCTATTGGGCAAAGTATGTTTATCTACAATTCTTTTGCCGTCTTTTTTAACATCTTCTTTTTTGCGCATTGACCAAAAAAAATCACTAGAAAAACGTCTTGCTTCCTCAAGATTTACAATTGGAAATGGATATTCTTTTCCAATTTCAAAATCGTATAGCATTTGTTCAATTGGTGTTAACTTCCAAGGTTCATGAACAAATTCTGATGGAATATTTGCCAATTCTGGAACCCATTTTTTTATAAAAATTCCATCTGCATCGTGTTCGTAAGAATTTTTTACAGGATTATAAACGCGTAAAGTATTTACTCCTGTTACTCCAGCTTGCATTTGAATTTGAGGATAATGAATTCCTGGTTCAAAATCTAAAAATTGTTGTGCCAAGTGTGGACTGCAATTTTGCCAAGGTTGAAATAAATGATGTGTGTAAAACGAAACCACCAAAGCGCGCATTCTAAAATTCAAATAACCAGTTGTATTTAAACAACGCATGCAAGCATCAACAAGTGGAACACCAGTATTTCCTGTAGTCCAAGCTTGATGATATTTTTTATTTACAGTTTGATTTAGTTGTCTGTAACCTTTGTTTACAGCTACAAATTCCATTTGGCTTTCCATTTCAAATTTCTGAATAAAATGTGCTTGCCAACGTAATCTTGAAGCAAAATTATCAATTTGTCGTTTGTATTTACCTTGTTGACGTGTTTCCCAAGCTGCAGTGTAAATTTGTCTTAAAGATAAATTTCCCCAAGCAATATATGGCGATAATCTACTACATCCTTTTCTAGCCAGTTCAGGTTTAGATATATGCTTGCTATAATTTTCAGCTCTTTCGTTTAAAAAAGTATTTAAATATCTTAATCCTGTTGGTGTTCCACCTTTTTGAAAAGGCAAACTTAAATCGGTTTTTAATGATGGAATTGTAAATTGATTTTCAATTTCTTCTAAATCTTTATATTTTATAAAACTTCGTGCATCTGCATTTAATGGTAAACAATCTTTATCCATAAATTCGCTCCAAGTTTCTTTCCAAGTTTTTCTGTTTTGCAAACCACGGACAACACCATTTGTAATGAATTCGTTCCAAATTATTTCGTTACTTTTAAAAAATTTAGCAACAGCTTTATCTCTATCAAAAGTTAATTTAATTCCAGTTTCTTGATGTGAAAATACTGTATCAATTTTAATTAATAAATTTAATTTTTCAAATATTGAAATTGCTTCGCCTTCTACAATAAGTATTTGAGTATGGTACTGTTGTAAATCTTTTTGTAATGCTTCTAAAGATTGTTTAACAAAATCGAAATGACGCTGCGCATAATGGTAATCTTTTATCAAACATGGTTCAAAAATATAAAGAAGCAATACTTTACCGGATGATGATAAAGCAGTATGAAGTGCTTCATTATCAAGTAGTCGTAAATCTCTTTTAAACCAAACTAATTTCATTATTTATAGTTTTATATTTGTTGTTTTTAGTTAACTATAAACCTTAAACTATAAACAACAAACAATTTAACCTACTGCTTCCTTGTAAACTCTTAAACAACGTTCTCTTGCTTCTTTATGATCTACAATTGGTTGTGGATAGTGCAAAGTTTCCAGTTCTGGAATCCATTTTTTGATATATTTTAATTCTTTATCAAACTTTTTTACTTGCTCTGTCGGATTAAAAATTCTGAAATATGGTGCTGCGTCAACACCACTTCCTGCTGCCCATTGCCAATTTCCAACATTACTCGATTGTTCATAATCTAATAATTTTTGTGCAAAATAGGTTTCGCCCCAACGCCAGTCTATTAATAAATGTTTGCATAAAAAACTTGCTGTAATCATTCGTACACGATTGTGCATGTGTCCAGTAGCATTTAACTCGCGCATACCAGCGTCAACAAAAGGATAACCTGTTTTTCCTTCACACCATTTTTTAAATAAGTCTTCATTATTGTCCCAAACTATAGCATCATATTTTGGTCTAAAACTCGATTTATTGGTATGTGGAAAATGCCAAAGAATTTGCATAAAAAATTCTCTCCAAATTAATTCTTTTAAAAAGGTTTCATTTTTACTTTCTAATGCTTTTGCAATCATTTTTCTAACAGAAACTGCACCAAATCTTAAATAAATCCCTAAATAAGAAGTTTTGTCTTGACTAGGAAAATTTCTAGTAGCTTCGTAATTATCTATTAAAGAATTGGAAACATCAAATGGTGTAATTTTAATTTTAGAAGGTTCGAAACCAATATCTTTTAAACTCAAAAAAGAATAGGAGTGAAGTACAATATTTTCTAAGTAATCTTCTGAATTATAATTAGTTAATTGTATTTTTTTAAAGTTTTCTTTCCATTTATTTGAAAACGGAGTGTAAACTACATAAGGTGTTCCATCGTCTTTTACTACTTCACTTTTTTCAAAAATTACTTGATCTTTACTTGTTTTAAACTCGATTTCGTTTTCTTTAAAAAGCTGAAACAATTCTAAATCACGTTTTCTCGCATACGGTTCATAATCAGAATTTGTATAAACAGTTTTAATATTATTTTCAGATACTAACTTCTTGTAAATATCAAATGGTTTTCCGTGAAAAACTGCTAGCGATTTTCCAATTTCTAGAAATTTATTTTGAATTTTTTCTAGTTGATTGTGAATAAAATTTACACGTGCATCGTCTTTGGGCAATTGTGAAAGTATTGCATCATCAAAAATAAATATAGGAAGCACTTCTTCATCACTATTTAATGCGTGAAAAAGTCCAACATTATCGTCTAATCGTAAATCGCGTCTAAACCAGAATATGTTCATAATTTTATTTTTTTTCAAAAATCAACTTCATAAATCAATTTCAATTTCAAAAATCAATTTCAAACTTAACATTTAACTTTAAAATTGAAAATTACAATTTATTTTATTGGATTTCAACATTGAAATTGATTTTTGACATTGAAATTGTAATTGATTTTTGCTATTGATTAATTAATAAACTTGACATTCCGCCATCTACATGAAAAATTTGTCCAGAAACCCAGTTGCTTTTCTCAGACAATAAAAAACTTGCCATTTGAGCAATATCTTCAGATGTTCCTACTTTTTTCATTGGATTTCTTAAAGCTGATTTTTCTTTTTTCTCATCAGAATTTAAAAATTTATTTGCCAATGGAGTATCTGTTAATGAAGGAGCAATAACATTAACTCTAATTTTTGGTGCATATTCTGCTGCTAGTGCTTTTGCAAAACCTTCAATTGCACCTTTTGATGCTGAAACACTTGTGTGAAATGGCATTCCCATTTTTACTGCAACAGTACTAAACAATACAATACTTGATTGATTTGAAGCTGTTAAATTTGGTAAAATAGTTTGAATTACCTTAACTAAACTTAAAAAATTAATTTGTAAATCTTGTTCAAAAGCTTCTATTTTTAGCGCTTTAAACGGACGTAAATTTATACTTCCAGGACAGTAAACCAAACCGTCAATTACTTCTGGTAATTTAGTTGTGTCTAAAGTTCCAGTTAATACATCGAAAGGAATGTAATTTACATTTAATTCTGATAAATTTTCATTAGTTCTAGATGCGACATAAACATTATTTCCGGCTTGTAATTCTTGTGCAATTGCGAATCCTATTCCGTAAGATCCACCAATTAATAGTATGTTTTTCATTTTTATGCTGAATTTATTTCAGCATCTATCGATGCTGGTTATTTATTTTTGAATTTATTTATGCATCTTTCAATGCTAGTTATTTATTTTTGAATTTGAATTTAATTATATTTTAATTTTTATAGTCTCCAAACAGTTCAATTAACTTTTTGGTTCTGTAATTAAATATTTCTTCCAATTTAGGTTTTACCAAAAACGGATGTACCAATTGTCCTAAAATTCCCATCGGAACTTTATAATCTACAACATCTTCAATCTCAACACCACCAGGAATTTCTTTAAAAAAGTGTTTGTGATGCCAAAGCGAATATGGTCCATACATTTGTTGGTCTACAAAATATTTTTTATCCTCAACATTGGTGATTTCTGTTACCCATTTTAACGGAATTCCAAATATTGGTGTTACTATATATTGAATTAATTGTCCTGCAAATAAAGGTTTATCATCGCCAGATTTGGTGATGAAACCCATATATTCTGGTGTAATTACTTTTAGATTTTTGGGATTAGAGAAAAAATTCCAAGCTTCATCAATTGATATTGGTAATTTTTGAACTCCTTTATAGTTGTAAATTTTCATTATTAATTTTTTGTAAAAGTACAAAATGTTTAACAAATACAAGAATTTGTTAAACAAAAATAATTAGCATTTAAGTTTAAATTAACATTTTGAAAAAATAGTATTTGTAATTTTGACAAACTAAAATAAATATTATGAAAAAAGTTATTGTTTTATTGGCTTTTATTATTGCCAATTTTGCTATTGAAGCACAAGTAAAAACACCACAACCAAGTCCGAAAGCTACTGTAGAACAAGTAGTTGGATTAACAACAGTGAATGTAGAATATTCTAGACCAAGTACAAAAGGAAGAAGTGTTTTTGGAGATTTAGTTCCGTTTGGTAAAGTATGGAGAACTGGTGCAAATGCCAATACATTAATTTCTTTTAGTGATGATGTTACAATAGATGGAAAATCGTTGCCAAAAGGAAAATATTCTTTATTTACTTTACCAAAAGCTGATAATTGGGAAATTATTTTTTATAAAACTACAGACAATTGGGGAAATCCAGAAGAGTGGAAAGAAACTGATGTTGCGCTTAGAGCAAATGCAAAACCAATTTTGACTGATAGAAAAGTAGAAACTTTTACTATTGGAATTAATAATGTAAGTAATGATTCTGGAGATTTAGAAATTTCTTGGGAGAAAACGTTAATAGCATTAAAATTTGAAGTTCCTACTCAAAAAACTGCAATTGCAAGTATTACTAAAGCTTTGGCTGGACCAACTGCTGGAGATTATTTTTCATCTGCACAATATTTTTATCAATCTAATGGCGATATGAATAAAGCATTAGAATATGTAAACAAAGCAATTTCTATGGCAAAAGTTGGAGAAGATGTTCCGTTTTGGCATTTGCGTCAAAAATCTTTAATTCAAGCAAAATTGAATGATAAGAAAGGTGCTATTGAAACTGCAAAATTGTCTTTAGCAAATGCAACAAAAGCTAAAAATGATGATTATGTAAAAATGAATAATGATAGTATTGCTGATTGGAGTAAGAAATAATACTATTAATTTTTATTGAAAAAGCCACAAATTCTAATGAGTTTGTGGCTTTTTTATATAACTAATATTATTTTTAATGAATTTGTTTAAACTTCATTTTGTTATTTTGATTTAAAATAATTTGAACTAAAAACGACAAAGTAACCGTAAGCATTGCTCCAATAAAATTCAACCAAAGAAAACTTACTACATCTAAATAATAAATATAAAAAATTAATAATTGACTCACTAATGCGCTATAAAATATTGAAGCAGCTTTTATATATTTAATGTAAAATCCAACCAAGAAAATCCCTAAAACTGTTCCGTAAAAAATGGATCCTACAATGTTTACAAGTTGAATTAAATTTTCAAAAAGTGTTCCTATACAAGCAAAAAGTATGGCAATTATTCCCCATAACAAAGTAAAATATTTAGTTGCATCAACAAAATGTTTATCAGATTTTGGAGTTTTTAAATTTCTCCTGTAAATATCAATTGCAGTTGTAGATGCCAAAGCAGTTAAACCAGATGCTGATGACGACATTGCCGCCGAAAGTATTACTGCAAGTAATAATCCAATTAATCCTTTGGGTAAATAATTTAGTATAAAATATAAAAACACATAATCTTTATCATTAGTTTCTGCTTTGGCATCAGCTTTTGTAATTAAAACTTTGGCTTGATCTCTTAAATCGCGTTCTTTTCCAGAAATAGCAACCAGTTTATTTCTCAAAATTGGATTGTCATAATTCTGATTCAAATGATCCATATACAATAAATTATATTCCTTTTTTTCTTCTGTTAAGTCTTTCAATTGTTTTTCTAAGCCATGATATTGATCTGCATATTTAGATTTTTCAATAGCTTCTTTATTTACTGGATTAAAATTTAAAGGCACATCGTTAAACTGAAAAAACACAAAAACCATTACACCAATTAATAGTATAAAAAACTGCATTGGTACTTTTAAAAATCCGTTCATTATTAATCCCATTTGACTTTCTTTATTGGATTTTCCAGATAAATAGCGTCCAACTTGAGATTGATCTGTCCCAAAATACGCCAAACTCAAGAAAAATCCACCAGCAATTCCGCTCCAAAAAGTATATCGAGTTTCTGGGTTAAAAGAAAAATCTACTACATTCATTTTTTCATTTGCGCCAGCAATATGCAACGCATTAGAAAACGTCATTTCGTTGGGTAACAAATGCAGAATTAAGAAAAAAGTAATAAACATGCCGCTCATTATAACAAACATTTGTTGTTTTTGAGTTACGTTAACTGCTTTTGTACCACCAGAATAGGTATAAATTATCACTAAAATTCCGATTATAATATTTAATAAAGTTAAATTCCAACCCAACAAAGTTGAAAGTATAATTGAAGGTGCATAAATGGTTAAACCAGTTCCTAAACCACGCTGAATCATAAATAAAATAGATGCTAACGTTCTGGTTTTTAAGTCGAAACGCTGTTCTAAATATTCATAAGCTGTAAAAACCTTGAGTTTATGATAAATTGGAATAAACGTTATACAAATTACCACCATTGCAATTGGCAAGCCAAAGTAAAACTGCACAAAACCCATTCCGTCATGATAAGCTTGTCCTGGAGTAGATAAAAATGTAATTGCGCTGGCTTGCGTTGCCATTACAGACAATCCAACTGTCCACCAATTGGTTTGTTTATTGCCCAAAATATAATCTTCTACATTCTTGCTTCCTTTGGTTTTATAAACACCATAAGTTACTATAAATAAAAGAGTTACCGATAAAACTATCCAGTCTATTTGTTGCATATTAAGAAAAAATTTGCATTAAAATATAAAAAATAATAATGTAAATGGCGTTCATTACTAAAAGCCAACTGTAACTATTTTTCATTTTTTTTTGTTTATCTATACTCATTTTTTTATTTTTTAGAAGCAGAAAATATGTCTTTACAGATATATTGTTCAGCTTTAGACTTGTACATTTAAATGTAAATTTGTTATTTTTTTGTCATTTCGACCTTTTAGGAGAAATCACATAATAAAAATCCATAAAATCATATTTTATTAATCAAATCTAAATCAACGTTATGTGATTTCTCCTTCGTCGAAATGACAAAAAAATGAAATTAATTAATACGCAATCATATTTGCCAATAATCTAAAAGCTCCAGCAACGCCTTCTGGAAGTTCTCTAAAAAAAGAAATTCCGGTGTAAATATATTTTCCTTTTCCGTAATTGGCTACTAAAATTGCACCATCTTTAGCTTTTTCACCTTTATCATTGGCAGAAATTATGGCAGTAAAATTTTTGTCCCATTCGCTTGGATAATACAAACCTTGTTCTTGTTTCCAACCTTCAAAATCTGTACTTGTAATTTTATTTGGCGAATTTAAAATAGGATGATTTGGAGTTAAAAATCTAACCTCGGCATTTTCTTCTGTAACTCTATCTCTAGAAATTTTTAATGAATATGGCGCAAAATCTTTTGTAACAAAATCGTCCAATGTATTGTACTGTACAATCATAGTTTTGCCATTTTTAACCAAATCTAATAAAATATTTTGCTTTATTGCCAAAGTTGTAACTACATTGTAAGCACGAATTCCAGTAATAATTACATCGTAAACTTGTAATTTTTCAGTAGTAATTTCTTCTGGTTTTATAATTGTAACTTCATAACCCATTTGCTTTAAGCTTTTTGGAATTTCGTCGCCTGCGCCCATTATGTAAGCAATTTTTTCGTTATTGGTTTTTATATTTAATTTTATTGCTTTGGCTTCGGCTGGTTTTAAAACCATTTGTTTGTAAATGTGCGAATAATTGATGTCAATTTTTTCGTTATCATATTCTTTTCCATCAACGGTTACGATACTTTTTATAATTACTTCTGATGCTTCTTTTGAAGGAGAAACAGTAAAAATAGCTATTTGTTCTTCGTCTTTATTTTTTAATAAAAAGTCAATAGAAGTAGGAGTAACCTTCCAACTTTGAGGTACATCTAATTTAATTGAACCATTACTATTTTCTTCTCCAGCTTTAATTTTAATGCTAATTGTTTTTTCTTTACCGTTAGGAAAAATATATACTTTTTCTTGAAATGACGATGTTATAACTGGAACAATATCAAGTGGTTGATACACTTCTCCTTTTACATCGTCGTTGTATTTATAAATTATATTTTTTTCGAATGGAATTGTAACACCATCAATTTCAATTAAAAAAGTTACTTTTGCCTCTCTAATAATATCTGGTTTTCCAATATTTTTTTGGTCGTTTACTTTATACATTCCAACAGTTCCTATTTCTTTTAAATAATAAGGTTGAGTATATTCAAAATCATTAAGTATATTTAATTCTACACCTACAAGTTTTGAAACATTATTAGGTAATTCTGTTTTTTTTAATATATTTTTATAAATAGAAAAAGATTCAATTCCGTTCCAACTCATTTTAACTGAACTTCTATTAATTACTTCTAAATTAACCATAAAAAGTTTATTTTTAGTAATTTCATTAGATTTAGTAGAAGCTTCAAGATACAATCCAGCGCAAGCAGAAATTATCTTTTTAATTTCTTCTAATTTTATAGTTTTCCAATGTAAATCTTCTAATTTTTCAATTAAACTGTATGCTTTTACTAACTCAGGAACACTTGCAGATGGATTTTTAAAATCGAAATTCATTTGAACATTTGCTAAAATAGCCCCAATTTCTTTTCCGTTTTTTACTCGGTTCCAAGATGTGTCAATTCCTTCAAAAATATTTGTTTTATCTGATAAAGATTCGCCTTTTAAAAATTCTAAATATTCATCTTCTTCACCACGAGTTCCTGTACTACCAAAACCTTGCGATTGATGACGACTTCTGCTTAATGCTGCAATTTCTTGATTGGATTTTCCAAATTGTTCATAGTAAACACCAATTTGTAACTTGCTTAAATTGGTTTTATCTGCTGCTTCAAATTTTTCTTTGCTACCATAAAACCACCACGAAGTATTAAAAAATAATCGTTTGGGTTGCCAAGTTGTAGTAAGTTGTAATTGTTCTGGAAAAAAAGATGCATCGTTAACTTTATCAAAAGCTTCAATACTTAACATTGCCGATGCAGTATGATGTCCGTGAGTTGTTCCAGGTGATCTATGATCAAATCTGTTGATTATAACATCGGGTTTAAAATTTCTTATAACCCAAATTACGTCGCTCATTACTTGATTTTCATCCCAAATTTGTAAAGTTTCATCAGGATTTTTAGAAAAACCAAAATCGTTTGCTCTAGTAAAAAATTGTTCTCCACCGTCAATTTTTCTAGCTTCAATTAATTCTTGAGTTCTTATTACGCCAAGTAATTCTCTTAATTCTGGTCCAATTAAATTTTGTCCGCCATCGCCACGAGTTAAAGATAAATAACCTGTTCTAGCATTTTTTTCATTAGATAAATAAGAAATTAATCTGGTATTTTCATCATCTGGATGAGCAGCAATGTAAAGAACAGAACCTAGAAAATTAAGTTTTTCTAGTTGATGATAAATTTCTACAGCATTGGGTTTTGTAGGTTGTTGCGCATTTGTTATTTGAAAAATAAAAAGTAAAAATATAGTAAATTTGAAATGCTTCATTAGTATTTTTTTTTGCAATAGTTTCAAAAGTACTAATTATATAACGTAGTATAAATAATTTATTAAATTTTGGAATTTCTTTAACAAAAAAAAGAGTAAAAGTTTTCACAATTACTCTTTTGTAAATAGATTAAAATTTAATCTTTATGTTTTTTACCGTGACCTTTATTTTTCTTTCCTTTATGTTTTTCTACATAAATTACTTCATTAGGTTCTCTATAAACAGTTGTTACATATTTCACTTTATGTTTTTTATGATATACATAAGGAGATTTTCCTTTATAATCTGTTAAGTAAACAACTCTTCCTGAATTTAAATTATAGCTTCTATATCTTACAGGAAGTACGGTAGAACGAATCCATTTTCCATTGCTTATGTAGATAAAACGCTCTGATGGAACATCATAATAGGTGTCAATTTCTGGCAAATAATAGTATTGAACTTCAACTCTATCTGCTGGAGCCCAAACTGGTGGAGTTCCTAAATTAATATTTACATTTACTTGCGCTTGAATAGTTGCTGTTGCAATAAAAAGCAATCCAAATACTACTAATTTTAGCTTTTTCATAATTTTAAATTTTAAATTAAACTTTATCATTTATAAGTACATAATTTCAAAAGCTGTGCCAAAAAACTTTTATTGGCAATTATTTAACGTGATGTTAAAGTAATAAAATCAATAATAAAATGATAATAATTACTGCTCCAACAGATAAATAAACTCCGTTACCAGTGGTTCTTAATGTTTTTTTGATACTTCTAACTTCTTTACGTAATTCTTTTTTTTCTACAGATGATAAATTGGATTTATCTAGCTTTTTTATTTCTTCCAATCTGTTTAGCATTGTTTTTACTTCTGCAGGAACTTCTTTAGGATTGCTAGAACTAGAAATTGGTTCTATAGTTTTTGCAGTAGCAAAATTTGGGAAAATAGTCAATGATAAAAGTACTATCATTGAAAAAAGTGTGATTTTTTTCATTTTTTATTTGTGTTAAAGTTATAATTAATAATTAAGTAAATATCAAGTTTTAATTTATGAAACATTTATACTTAACTTAATAAATGTTTCATAATTAACACTTAATCCTCATTGTAAACTATTTCAGGAATAATTTTGGCATCTTTGATCTGTTTAGCTTTTAATTGAGCTAGTTTTCCTTGTCTATCGTTTCTATAATATGGATACAATTTTTTATGTTCTGAAATTTTTTCGTTAGGATTATCGCCTTTATAATCACTAATTTCTACTCTATAATTATTGTAAATTGAATATCCACCATAAGCATTTGGAAGTGATTTACTTCTTGTCCAAAGACCTTTTAATTTATACACATAATCTGAAGTTTTATTATCATAATATGCCAATAAATTTGGATAAAAATAATAGCGAAAAATTAAGTTTGGTTCGCTAACTTGTTGTTGTTCTTTTACTTCTAAATTTGGTAAAGTATTTTGTGCTGAAACATTCATAGCAGTAAATGCAAGCAACGTTGTGAATAATGTAACTATCTTTTTCATAATCTTTGAATTTGTTATGTAAAGGTCTAGTTTTTAGATAAATATACGTTACATTATTGCATTTTAAGTTTATAGAATTCACATTGTTTATTGATAAGGAACAACAATTGGTTTAGAAAATTCAAAGTCTTGAAATCCAAAATCTTCTGTATTGAAAGAATTGGTTTTAAAGACATTGGAACCATTACCTGGAATATTTGGATAGAACGAAAAAGAAATTTGAAAAGAATTAAAAACTAAATAATCATTACTTATTATTAAACCAACTCCAAGTTGAGTGTATAATTTACTTTTTTTAAAGCTATCACTACCATTGGCAAGCATTCCCATTGTATTACTAAGAAATGGATTTAATCTAAAACCCCATAAATTCCAAGGCGAATAACCTTGAGTTTGAAAAGTGAATAGTAATTTTTTAGTTCCTAAAAGTGATTGACTATCAAATCCTTGTATTCCATTATTGTTATTTAATGAAACTCTATCAAAGATGGATTCAATTCTTTTATTTCCAATAATCATTTCGGGTTTTAAAAATTGTCTAAATTTCCATTTTCCTACAGTCATTAAATTTGTAAAATATATTAGTTTTAATGAAAAGACATTTTGCTCAGAAACGGCATCTTTAAAGAATGATCCATACTCTATGTTAGAACTTAAATAGCCAAATTTATAAAATCTACCAAAACTAAATCGTCCTCCAAAATAATACCTGTGAAAATTATTTTTTTGTTGGTAACCAGATGTAAAACCATAAACTATTCCAGTTGGAACATCTTCTATAACGCCATAATTATATATAAATTTTTCTTGTTTAAATTTTCTATTGGCAATTCCTATACCTAAAAGATAAAAACGTTCATTAGAAAAAACATCTTTAACATCATAAATTATTGAAGGTTTTTCTATATAATTTGTTCTAAAAAAACGAGTTGAAAAAATTAAGTTGGTAGTTCTATCGTTCTCAGTATTGCCTTTAAAAATTCTAAAAGATCTACCTAGCCAAAAATCTTGACTGCTAAATTTTATACTTTCAATAGTTTGTATTCCTGTTAAAGTATCAATTGGAAATTCTCTTTTAAATTGCTGTGCAAAATTAATTCCTCCTGCCCAACGTGTAAATGAAGAGAAAAAAGGTCTGTCAAAAGCTATAAATTTATTATAATTTCTATCTAAATCTATTTCATAACTAAGTGTAGTTTTTATGAAAGTATTTTTAAAATTTGGAATAACATAACTTGTACTAAAAGCATTATCGCTTGTTTTTAAACTTTGTTGGTAAGAATTACTAAATTCATGACCTGTTCCTAAAAAATTTCGTTCTCTAAGTTTAAAAGTAGACTTAGAAGTTGATGTTGTAAAATCGGGTATTAAACTCCAAGAATCTAAAACTCGGATATAAATATCTACAGAATCAGAATTTTTAGAAGTTAATTTCGTAGTTGTTAAAACGCGTCTAACAAATCGTTGACTTCTAATTAATCTGTCAGATTCTTTTACAAGTAATGAATCTAAAGGTTGATTTTTTTTGTAAAGTAAAATATTTTTTATTGCCCAAAGACTCGTTTTATCGTGTATAATATTTCCAGCTTTTTTAGGAAATCCTTTAGGTTTTAATGTAGAATCTATTTCAGAATATCCAAACGGATCTAATGTTTCAATTTTAATTTTTCTAATTATTTTACCTTCAAATTTTGTATAATTTGGAATAACTTCCTTGGCAAGTGACTTTTTACTTTGAACTTTTGTAGTTGTAGGTTCAAATATTAACTTATGTAAAAACTTAGTAAATTTACTTTTTTTAGAATATTTTTCAATATCCTTATACATTTTAGTTGAATCTTTTTCAACAGGTTTTTCTTGACAAAATGAAGTACTACAAAAGCAAATTACTATTATAAAGAGTATATAATTTACTTTTAATTTACTTATTATCAAGACTTTTACAATTTAAAGATGATGATTATTACTACTTCTATTAGAATTAACTAATTGATGTTCTGCAACGTATTTTCTAAATAAATTTAATAAAGAATCATAATACTTTTGCAAATTTATTAGATTTACTTTTGGATGATTGTCTATTGGAATAGTTACTGGCATTTCGTTTAAAAACTTAGATAACTCAGGATAATTTTCTTGAATTACCATTGTAATTTTCATAATTTTAGCATTCAATTCTTCTTCAGTTTCCATAATTCAATTGCAATTTAAAATCTAATTTAATAACGTTTAAAATTACTATTTATTTTTTAATTTTTCGGCAGCTTTTTCGGCTTCTTTTTTCTTTTTTTCGGCAGCTCTTTTCTTTTTATTGAAATATCCTTTTAAAAGAAAATTACTTTTGGCTGCTTCCATATTTTCTTCAAGACCTTTAGAACTATTTTTTAAATTTACTAGAGTTTTATCAAGGTTATTAGCCATAGATTTATCTTGTATTAATCTACCAAGAGTTCCTTCGCCACGATTAACTTTTTGTAAAATTTCTCCAATTTCACTTGTTGCAACTGCTGCATTACCAACTGTTGTTTCTAAACTTCTCATTATTGCATCAGTTTCTATTGGTTCTTGAGATGGAATAATTTGTCCGTCTTTAGCGGTTTTAGATTTAGGATTTCCTTGAGAAATTACAATAAGTTTATCTCCAATTAATCCTTCAGATCCAATTCCTGCTTTAGAATCGGCACGAATAAATTTTTGAACTTCTTTTTTCAATAACATATCTACTTTTACCATAGAATCGTTAATAATTTCAATATTATCAACTGTTCCAACATTTATTCCTGAAAATCTAATAGCACTTCCAACTTGTAAACCACTTACATTTTCAAATTTAGCTGTTAATTTAAAAACTGGATCGAACAGGTTTTTTTGTTTTCCGATAATAAATATTGCCAAAAAGAAAAGTGTAATTCCAACAATAATAAATAAGCCCAATCTAACTTTAAATCCTTGATTTTTAGTTTCCATATTAATTTTGTTTTTTAGTTTTAAAAAATGAGCTTATATATTCGTCTGTAGAATTTTCAAATTCTTTTAAACTTCCTTCTTTGTAAATTGTACCTTCTTTTAACATTATAATTCTATCGGCAACAGTTCTAACGCATTCCATATCGTGAGTAATAATTATTGATGCTGTTTTATATTTTTTTTGAATATCATTAATTAATTCGCTAATTTCTAGTGCTGTAACCGGATCTAAACCAGTAGTTGGTTCGTCATAAAGCATAATTTCTGGATCTACAATTATGGTTCTTGCCAAACTTATTCTTTTTCGCATTCCGCCAGAAAGTTCTGATGGCATTTTGTTTAAAACATCTTCAAGACCAACATTAGCTAATGCTTCTTTAACCTTAGCATCAATTTGAGAAGAAGTCATGTCTTTTTTAATTCTTTTTAAAGGAAACTCTAAATTTTCTTTAACCGTCATAGAATCATATAATGCTCCACTTTGAAATAGAAATCCTATTTTTTTTCTAATTTCGTCTAGTTCATCGTTTTTTATACTGTTTACTTCTTTTCCTAGAACATTAATTGTTCCTTTATCTGCTTTTAATAATTGAGAAATACATTTTATTAAAACAGATTTTCCTGTACCAGATTTACCAAGAACAACTAAATTTTCTTGTTTGTACAGTTGTAAAGAAATATCTTTTAAAACATTTAACGATCCAAAACTTTTTTGAAGATTTTGAATATCTATTACTAAATCTTGTGTTGCAGTTTTTTCCATTATAAAAATAAATCGGTTATTTGAACAGCAATTAAATCTACAAGAATTACAAAAAATGATGCTGTAACAACTGCAGTATTGGCTGCAATTCCCACACTTTCTGTTCCTCTACCTGCATTAAAACCTTTATAACAACCAACAAGTCCAATTACTGCACCAAAGAAAAATGACTTAATAACAGCAGGAATTAAATCCATAAATTCTACTTTTCCAAAAGCTTGAGAAATAAATAAAACAAAGTTTAAATCGCCTTTAATATTGGCTCCAACCCAACTGCCTAAAATTCCAAAAGCATCGGCAAAAATGCTTAGTAACGGAATCATTAAAGTTGCGGCAAGAACTCTTGGAACAATTAAAAATTTTATAGGATTGGCAGATGAAACTTCTAACGCATCAATTTGTTCTGTAACACGCATAGAACCAAGTTCTGCACCCATACTTGAACCAATTTTTCCTGCACAAATTAATGCAGTAATTACTGGTCCCATTTCTCTAATTAAAGAAATTGCAACCATATTGGGTAACATATTTACAGCACCAAATTTTATTAAAACTGGTCGAGATTGAATGGTTAAAACTAACCCTATAATTGTACCTGTAACAGATATTAGTGCAAACGATTTATTTCCTATTTGGAAACATTGTTTTAAAAATTCTTTAAATTCAAAAGCGCCAGAGAATGTATTTTTAACAACTTTGAGTAGAAATAAAATTACATCGGCTATATTTATTAAAAACTTAGAAAATCTTGATTTTTCTTCAATTGATTTATCAGATATTTTAATAGATTTATTAATTGCAAATTCCTTTATTTTAGTAATTGGAATAATTTTTTTCATAAGATTAATGTATATTCTAATTAGTAAATTAAAGTTGTAGCATAAAAAGTGGTTTATAATTTATTTAATTTTTAATTTTTGTAAAGCGTTTTGTATAAATGAAATACTTTTATCTTTAACATCTGTTGGTGGATTATCTACTAGTTTTTTAACTTGAGATTGAAGTAAACTAAAAGCCATTTTTTTTATAGGATTTAAAGAAGATCCAATTAATAAATTTTTTGTAACCATGCCAGTTCCTAAATTAAAAAGAGTACTAAAAATTTTACCTTTAATTCCAGGAGAATTTACAGCGCTTGTAAATTTTTCTTTTAATAAATTAATTGGATTTAAATTATCAACAGTAAAACTATAATGTTGTTTTATTAAACCAAGTTCTGATTTTTTTTTATTTTCGTAAAAAGCAATTACTTCTGTTAACGTTTTATTATTTTTTATTACTTGCATTTTTCTTTTCTTTAAATATTTGATTAATTAGGTAATCATTAAAACCATCTTCAACTTTATTTCTAATTAAAAGAAAAATAATAAAAAGTACCAAGTAAAATGCAGACATTGCGAAGAAGCCATAATAAACTTGACCTAAAAGTTCACCCAAATAAAAACATAAACCAAGCGTAACTAAAAGAAAAAATAAAGCAATTAATAATACTAATACTATTCTAGTTGTAATAGATGCAAATATGTCTGTAGATTTATCAATTGCTTTTAATCTATAAAGTTCCAAATTGGTTTTACCATATTGCTCTAATTTCTCGAGTAACATTTCTATTAAAATTACTTTATCTTTCATTTTATATAAATTTATCGTTTAGCATTTTCTACTAAATCTTTTCCATCTTCATACATTTTTAATCCATCATCTTTTACATTATTTAATTTAGACGATAAATTATCAATGGCATCATTATATTTAGATTTTAAATCTTCTAATGAATCTTTACTTTTACTAGCAATTTTTTTTCTAGTGTCTGATCCTTTTTCTGGAGCAAATAAAATTCCTAAAACTGTACCTGCGGCTAAACCTGCAAGTAAACCTACTGCAACATTTCCTTTAGACATAATATTTATTTTTAATTTTTAATAATAAAAGGGATTTAATTATAAATTAAATCCCTTATTTTTTTGTTAGAATCTGTAACCCAATGTTACTTGAATAACTTGATTTTTGTATCTTGGATCGGTATTGTTTCCATTAGTATCGTTTTTACTAATATCCCAACCTGCACGACCAGAAATTACAAAATCTTCTAAGTTTACATCAGCACCAACTACAAATCCGAAAATGTTTTTCTTGTAATTATCACTATTAACATCTTGTTGCGTTGTTGTATTGCTAGAATTGTTAAATTCATCTTTTGTATCTAAAAGATAAGAATACTGTGGTCCAACTAAAAAAGTTAGTTGTTCTAATGGTTTAATTTGTAATTGTAAAGGAATATCAATAAAAGATGATGTTCTTTTAAATTCATAATTGTTTCCTAAAATAGAACCTGTAGCTTTAAAACCTTTTTGAGAATACATTACCTCTGGTTGAAAACCAATAAATTTTCCTAACGGAATAGATACAAATGCTCCGGCTGCAAAACCTGCTTTACCTTCTGCAACATAATCTTCATTTTCTTCATCATAAACATTGGCAAAATTTACACCAGCTTTTAATCCAAATTTTAATTCTTCTCTAGAATCTGATGATGGAATACTTGAATCTTGAGCAAAACTCAAAGTTCCAATTAATAAGGCAAATGTTAATGCGATTGTTCTTGAAATTGTCTTCATAATTTTCTTTTTTTTAATTTAATTTTTTGTTTAAATATTATGGTACAAAGTTGCAATGAAGTTGAATATTGTGTGTTACATAACATTTTGATAATTTTATAATATTCACACTTTTTATTATTTTACACTATAAAAAAAGGTTATAAAAATTATTTTTTATAACCTTAACTACTGTAAATGCTAAGATTTTATTCTTTTTCTGATGAATCTAAAGTTGGAGATTTTACAATTTCGATATTAATTTCATTGGAGTTTGGAGTTGTATCTGTAAAATTATCAAAATCATATCTAGTAAATTTTATGTTGCGCCATTCATAAGTTTTGGGTAATGTATCGCCCATTAAATAACCCCAAGGTTCTAAAGATTCAATGCGGTCAAAAATTACTTTTAGAATGGCAATAACAGGTATTGCCAAAAACATACCAGAAATTCCTGCTAATGCACCACCAATAATTATTCCTACTATAGAAGCCAAAGCATTAATTTTAACTTTAGAACTTACAATTAATGGCACTAATAAATTATTATCTATTAATTGAACAATTACGTTTACTATAATTACTCCTACTATTATAGATAAATCTGCACTTCCAGTTAAAGTTGCAACTATGGTTAAAACTCCGGCAACTAAAATTCCTATATAGGGTATAATATTTAATAAACCTGTAATTACGCCAAGTAAAATGGCATATTTAACACCAATAATCATTAAACCTACCGATGTTAAAACGCTTATAAAAATCATTTCTAAAATTAATCCTACTATGTAACTTTTTACAACAACTTTAATTTGTTCTAAAATATCAAATAATTTTGCTTTATTTTCTTGTGAAACTAGTTTCTCGAAAAATTTTACAAACAATGATTTATATAAAAGTATAAGAAAAATATAAATTGGAATTAAAATAGCATTTAAAAGCGTGTCTGAAAATGACATTAAAGTAGAACCAATTAATTCTTTACCTTTAGCAATAGAATCTGTTGTAGCATCATCAATATATTCTTCTTGTTCTTTATTACTTAAATTAAAATTTTCTTTTATAAAGCTTTGAAAATGATTGAGATGTATGTTTAAATTTCTTTGAATTTTATCAAAGTCGCTAACCATATCTGTTATTTGCATAGAAATAACTGTAAATATTCCTAATATTAGAATAACAAATAAAGTTACTGTAATTGCAATTGCCAATACATTTGGAAATTTTAATTTTTTATTAAAAAAATCTACAATTGGTCTTAAAAGAATTGCAATAAAAAAAGCCAAAAGAATTGGTACAATAATGCCTTGGCCAACATATAATATGTAACCAGAAAGTAATAATGAAATTAAAACAAAAGCAAACTTTGCATAAAAAGGAAGTTTAATAGTTTCATTCATAGCGATTTAGTTTTTTAAATTAAAAAACAAAACTACTTATGATTGTACTTTAAAAATTACACAATTTAGAGTAAAACTTACATAATTTTTAATCTGTAAATTCTTGGTCGTTAAAAGTTGGAGTAACAATTCCTATACCTTTTTGAAGCAACATATTGTTAGGATAAGTAACCTTTTCGCCAGTAGATGTTTTTAAATTTACATGAAAAGCACTTATGTCTTCAATTTCTCCTTCTATAGGAAAATCTTTATCATAAATTTTAATAGTATCACCAATTCTAAAAGGAAAAAAGAAAAATAAAATGACTCCAGAAGTTACATTACTTAAAATTGACCATTGCGCAAAAAGTGCCACACCAACAATTGTAGTTATTGATGAAATTGTTAAAAATATGTCGTCTTTTTTTACACCCCAAATTACAATTAACGCTATTGCAGCGATAATATTTATTAATAAATTAATGTATTTTATAACTAAATTTGTTCTGTGTTCAAATAGGTGAGTTGCTTTAGCAAAACGTTTTACAAACTTAAAAACTATAAAACGTGAAATAATAATAAATACAATTACAATTCCAGTAGCAAAAACTTCTTGAGTAAAATCTTTAAAAAAATTCATTGTTTTTTATTTAAAATTTTTTAAATAATGATACACTTTTTCTGTTGGTAAACCTACAACATTGGTATATGAACCTTCAATTTTAGAAATTCCTATAAGTCCAATCCATTCTTGAATTCCATATGCGCCAGCTTTGTCAAATGGTTTGTAATTATCTAAATAATAGCGAATTGCTTCATCTGATAAGGAATTAAATGTAACTTTAGTAACATCATAAATAGTATCAGTTTTTTCTAAAGTTTTAAAACAAACCGATGTAATTACCTCGTGAGTTTCATTTGATAAAGATTGCAACATTAAAAAAGCATCATCATAGTTTTTAGGTTTGCCTAATGCTTTTCCGTTTAACCAAACAATGGTATCACTTGTAATTAAAAGTTCATTTTTATTTAGTTCTCCTTCAAATGCTTTGGCTTTTAATTGGGCTAGAAAAATGGTAATTTCTTCTGCTTGTAAATGATTTGGATAAATTTCTTCGATGTCTTTTAGGCGAATTTCAAATTCTAAATCTAAATCTTTAAAAAATTGCTGACGTCTAGGTGAACCTGATGCTAAAATTATTTTATAGTCACTAAACATTGTATTTTATATTTAAAGTTATTACAACAATTGATAAAATTCCGAAGAAAATTATCCATTTTAATAGTTTGCTAATTGCTGTAAAATCTGGTTTTTCTTTGGCATTATAAATCTTTATTAAGCAAACAATCATTGGAGTAATTACAAAAGTAAAAAGATAAAAAATACCATAATATAAATTATTGTTAAACAGATAATTATAGATGTAATAAAACAAATATAAAGTTGGTAAAAGCAACAAAACAAACGCAATTTTAGTAGTTTTTTTTATTCCAATAACTATTGGTAATGTTTTCATTTCTTGTAAATTATCACCTTTTATATCTTCAATATCTTTTATTATTTCTCTAACTAAATTTAGAATAAAAGCGAATTTAGCGTAATCTAAAAGTATAGAAAATGCAATGGTCATTTGTGGTTTATTTACATCAAATGTATTTGGAAAAATATCAAAAATTCCAATAATTATTACACTAAATGCTAACAAAGCTGCAACAGTTATGTTTCCTAAAACGGCAATTTGTTTTAAAGTGCTTGCATAAAAGTAGAGTAGTGTAGCAATTAAAACAAATATGATGGCAAAATTAGGATGCGAAATAGAATTAGAAAGAATAAATCCAAAAGCAACTCCAGTAATTGTTAATCCAGCATAGATTTTATAAGCCAAATCTTCTGAAATAAATTTACCAATAATTACTTTATTTGGTTTGTTTTCTTGATCTGTTTCTATATCAAAAATATCATTAATTACATATCCGCCAGCAGCAATTAAAATTGTAGACAGAACTAACAAAGCATATTGCCAATAGAATAACGAAAGCGGAATATTGATAAGTTCTAGATATCCAAATCTAAAAATTAATTGCATTAATGCTAGTAGAAGAAGGTTTTGGAAACGTATAAGTTTTAGGAAAATCATAATTTTTAAGTTGGAAGTTGGAAGTTAGAAGTAAATCCATCTAAATTTTCAAATTCATTTTATTATTTAAAGGTTTTATTATTAGTAATTTAATTTGTAATATCTTCCATCTCAAACTAATCGTGTTTACCATCATAATACAAATGCCATTTTTCTTGAACTTTCATAACTTGTTCTATTACTTCTCTTACTGCGCCTTTTCCACCATTTTTGTGAGAAATATATTTAGAAATTGCTTTAATTTCTGGCGATGCATCTTGCGGACAAGTTGGTAAACCTACCAGTTTCATAACGTGATAATCTGGAATATCGTCTCCCATGTATAAAACTGTTTCTGGTTTTATAGTGTACAATTCAATATATTCTTTAAAAGTTTCTACCTTGTTTGGACTAGCCAAATGAATGTCATGAATTCCTAAATTGCGCAATCTAATTCTAACGCCTTCATTGTTGCCTCCAGAAATTATACAGACATTGTAACCACTTTCTAATGCAGCTTTCATGGCAAAACCATCTCGAATGTTCATAATTCGTAGCATTTCTCCAGTTTCTGTAACGTGAACTGAACTGTCTGTTAAAACGCCATCAACATCAAAAATAAATGTGGTAATATCGTTTAG
>JAYVKR010000172.1:0-7724 GCA_043768185.1 Flavobacterium sp. | reverse complement strand
AAAGAAATAAATTGCTAAACTTCCTTTTAAAGCAAAATCTAAAAACTGAAAACTTGGAACAACAGAAGCTAAAAAATAAACAGTTGTAATCGTTGCCATCAAAGTTGAATAAGGTAAATCGACATCAAATGCTAAAAACAAAAAATAATATTGATGCGAAAAAACCAAGTAACGACAAAATCCTAAAATCAAGTTCTTACGATGAATTTTCTTCGGAATTTCATTAATTTTTTCAATTAAATCTTCAATAGAATAACCTTTAATTTTGATTTTTTTCGTGAAATAAGAAAATAGAAAGAAGGCAATTGTAAAAGCTATTATTCCAAAACTCCAAAACCAATAGCCTAAAATCATCATGCCCAGAATACCAAAAATTCCTGTAGCAACAATTTGAACGCCGTTGCAAATTAAATTCAGAAAAACAATTTTTTTAGTATCTTTCTTGTCAAAGTATAATGCTTTTCCGGCATATTCGCCAACGCCAACAGGAGTAAAAACACCTAATGTTAAAGCTGCTAAAACTTGTTTCGTAGCTTCATTTACAGAAATTGGCTTTACAACTTGAGCCAAATTTTTCCATTTCAGAATTTCAAAAAAACGATTTAAAAAACTAAAGAATAAAATAAATGAAATCCCAGCAACCGATTGATTTTTATGAAATAGCACCAAAAATTTATCCCAATCCAATTTGTCATTGGAAGCAAGTTGGTTATAAATAAAATAAAATGCACCAATAACAATCAAAAGTTTGACTGAAAAAACCAAGAATTGTTTAGCTTTGTGAGGAATTGTAATCATTGGTGCAAAGAAACAAAACTTTAAAAGAAGTAACTTACAATTTATTGGAGAAATCAGTTTATATTTATGGAAAGTATTGAAAAAAGTTTTATTAGTGATGTAATTGTAAAAGTTAGACAAGCTCAATATGAAGCTTTAAAAGCAGTCAATATTCATTTAATAAATTTGTATTGGGAAATTGGAAAATCTATTTCTGAAAAACAAATAGAAAGTTGGGGTAAATCTGTAGTTCCTAATTTGTCTAAAGAATTGCAAAAAGAGTTTCCAGAGGTAAGTGGGTTTTCTGTTACAAACTTATGGTTGATGGCTCAGTTTTACTCTGAATATCATTTGGTTGAAAATCTCCAACCATTGGTTGGAGAAATTAGTTGGACTAAACATATTGTTATAATGACAAAATGTAAAGACAATACGAAAAGGCAGTTTTATACAATAGCAACTAAAAAATTTGGTTGGACAAAAGATGTTTTGAGGCATCAAATAGAAAATAAAACCTACGAAAAATATTTGCTCAATCAGACCAACTTTGACGAAACAGTTCCAGATAAAATTAAAAATCAAGCTATTCTAGCTGTAAAAGACCATTATAATTTTGATTTTTTAGAACTAAATGATTTTCATTCAGAAAGAGAATTGGAGTTAGAATTAATAAAAAATGTTAGAAAATTTATAATAGAAATGGGACATCATTTTACATTTGTAGGAAGTCAATTTAACCTCAATGTTAAATAAAGAATATAAAATTGACTTATTATTATATCATAGATTACTTCAATGTTTGGTTGCCATAGATTTAAAAATAAACGATTTTGAACCTGAGCACAAAGGAAAGATGGAATTTTATTTAAATGTTTTAAACGATAAAGTTAAATTACCAAATGAAAATGATTCAATAGGAATTATAATTTGTAAATATAAAGATCGAACTGTTGTTGAGTATTCATTAAAGAATACGCAAAATCCTATTGGAGTTGCAACTTATTCTACATCATCAGTTTTACCAGAAAAATATAAAGATTTTTTACCAAACAAGCAGTTAATTGAAGAACGATTAAATGAATTTTTTAATTTAAAAACAGAAGATTAATTCTTCAATAAATAATTGGCAAACGAAAGAATAATTTTAGGAATAGATCCAGGAACAACCATTATGGGTTTCGGATTGATAAAAGTAATCAACAAGAAAATGGAATTTCTTCAGTTGAACGAACTTATATTGAGTAAATACGACGATCATTATACCAAATTAAAAGTAATTTTTGAACGTACAATAGAGTTAATAGAAACACATCATCCAGATGAAATTGCAATTGAAGCACCTTTTTTTGGAAAAAACGTGCAATCAATGCTTAAACTTGGAAGAGCTCAAGGCGTTGCAATGGCGGCTGGATTGTCACGTCAAATTCCTATTACAGAATACGAACCCAAAAAAATAAAAATGGCAATTACTGGAAACGGTAACGCTAGTAAAGAACAAGTTGCCAAAATGCTACAACAACTTTTAGGATTAAAAACATTACCAAAAAACTTAGATTCAACTGATGGATTGGCTGCAGCAGTTTGTCATTTTTTTAATTCTGGCAAAGTGGTTGGCGAAAAAAGTTATACAGGTTGGGATGCTTTTGTTAAAGATAATGAAAAACGAGTAAAAAAGTAGTGTTCAGTATTCAGTTTTTAGTGATCAGTTAGTATCAATTTAAAAATTATTATATAAGATTTCAGGATTTATTAGCGTACAAAAAAGATTTTGATGTTGCGATGGAAATTTTTCAATTATCGAAAAAATTTCCAAAAGAAGAAACTTATTCTCTAACAGATCAAATTAGAAGAAGTTCAAGAAGTGTTACAATTACTATAGCAGAAGCATATAGAAAAAGAGAGTATCCAAAATATTTTCATAGTAAGTTAACAGATGCTGATGCTGAAAATTCTGAAACTTAAGGTTGGTTAGAATATGCCTTGGCTTGTAATTATATTTCAACAGAAATTTATGAAATAATTGATGAAAAGTCAAGAGAAGTTGGTAGATTAATTAACTATAGGATTCTAAATCCTGAAAAATTTGGTTCAAAAACCGAAAATTAAATTATTTTACAGGAATTTACTGAACACTAAAAACTGAATACTGAACACTAAAAAATGAGCGGAATTTACATTCACATACCTTTTTGCAAGCAAGCGTGTCATTACTGCGACTTTCATTTTTCGACTTCAATGAAGAAAAAAGATGAGATGATTTTGGCATTGGCTAAAGAAATTGAAATGCGTAAAAATGAGCTTCTCGACTGCGCTCGAAGTGACATTGAGATTATAGAAACTATATATTTTGGTGGTGGAACGCCAAGTATTTTAGAAGTTTCTGATATAAAATTATTAATTGATACAGTTTATAAACATTATAAAGTAGTTGGCAATCCAGAAATTACAATAGAAGCCAACCCTGATGATTTGTCTCCAAATTTGTCATTCCGAGGAACGAGGAATCTGTTTGAAGAATACAAAGCAATTGGTGTTAATCGACTTTCCATAGGAATTCAATCCTTCTTTGAAGACGATTTAAAGTTGATGAATCGTGCTCATAATTCGGCAGAAGCCAAAGAATGTTTAGCATTGGCAACACACTATTTTGATAATATTTCTGTAGACTTAATATATGGAGTTCCAAATATGAGTAACGAAAAATGGTTACAGAATATAGAAACCGCTTTGTCTTTCAACATCCCACATATTTCAAGTTATGCTTTAACGGTTGAGCCAAAAACGGCTTTGCACACCTTTATTAAAAAAGGAATTATCGACCAACCCAATGATGAAGTGGCTCAAGAACATTTTCAAATATTGGTTGATAAACTTACAGAAAATGATTTTATTCACTACGAATTATCCAATTTTGGGAAAGAAAATTATTTTTCTAAAAACAATTCGAGTTATTGGTTGGGAAAAAAATACATCGGAATTGGACCTTCGGCACACAGTTATAACGGAGATTCTCGCAGTTGGAATGTTTCTAATAATTCGTTGTATATCAAATCAATATTAGAAAACAAATTGCCATCAGAAACTGAAAAACTCACTCAAACAGATAGATATAACGAATATGTAATGACAGGTTTGCGAACCATTTGGGGAATTTCACTTGACAGAATTGAAACAGAATTTGGAAAAACGTATTTAGATTATCTCAATCAACAAGCAGCAAAATATATTGAAGATCATTTATTATTTGTAGAAGAAAATATTTTAAGAACTACAAAAAAAGGAAAGTTTTTGAGTGATGGAATTGCAAGTGATTTGTTTATGCTGAACTAGTTTCAGCATCTGTTTAATCTGAATTTATTTCAGATTCTCACTGCTGAATTTATTTCAGATTCTCACTGCTGAATTTATTTCAGTTTTTTTCAGATTCTAATTAAATTAAAACTAAATATGATAAAAGATACACATATATAATGACAAACAAAAACTTTTCCGTTTTATATGTTGGAGCAACAAAAGACTTAAAATATAGAATTGAATGTCATAAAGATGGAACTGGAGCAGTTTTTACTAAACAGTATAACGCTACTTTTTTAATATATTTTGAGGAGTTTGATTATTATAGAGATGCATTTGTTAGAGAAAAACAATTAAAGAATTGGCATAAAGATTGGAAATGGAATTTAGCAAAAGTTTCAAATCCTGAATTAAAAGATTTATATTTGGAGTTATAAAATAGTGTCTTTTTAACAAGTTTACGTAAAGTTGAAAAGATGCTGAAACGAGTTCAGCATAAATGATAGCAACAATAAATAATATACAAATAGATATATCAAAACCAATTGATATTTCCATTCCATTATCAAATACTGATAAAAATCCAATTGCTTGGTATATTGAAAAACCCAAAATTGAACCTGTAGTTTTTGGCGATTGGATAGGAAAAGTATCCGAAGGAAGTTCTACCAATTTCAACAATATTTTCTTCAATCCACACGGACACGGAACACACACTGAATGTCTCGGACACATTACACGAGAATTTTACAGTATAAATCAATGTTTGAAACAGTTTTTCTTCACAGCAAAATTGATTTCTGTTGAGCCAGAAGATATTAATGGTGATTTCATTATTACAAAACAACAAATTCATGATCTTTTTGTCATTTCGACGCAGGAGAAATCACATAATCAAATCCATAATCCTCAAGCAATTATTATTCGCACATTGCCCAATTTAGAATCAAAAAAGCATAAAAAATATTCCAATACAAATCCGCCATATTTATCTGAAGAAGCAGCAATTTACATTAGAGAAATAGGAATTGAACATTTATTAATAGATTTGCCAAGTGTTGATAGAGAAGAAGATGAAGGAAAATTATTGGCACACAAAGCGTTTTGGAATGTTAAAGACATAAATAATTTGAATAAAGATGCGCGAATAAATTGTACCATTACCGAAATGATTTTTGTTGATGATGAAGTAAAAGATGGAAGTTATATACTAAATCTGCAAATTGCTTCGTTTGAAAATGATGCTTCGCCATCAAAACCTATTTTGTATAAAATATGATTTCAGTTTCAACAAACAAATCCAAACTCAATATCTCATTCATTCAAAACTTTTTGAAAGACATTTATTGGGAAGCAGGAAGAACTATTGAAGAAGTTCAAACAACTATTGATGCTTCGTTTTGCTTCGGAATTTATTTAGATGATAATCAAATTGGGTTTGCCCGAGTAATTACCGATTATGTAGTTTTTGCCTATGTTATGGATGTTTTTATTGATGAAAACCATCGTAAAAAAGGATATTCCTCAATTTTAATTGACGCAATGATGAGTGAACCAAAATTACAAGAAGTTAAAATTTGGCGATTAGCAACATCAGATGCACATTTTCTTTATGAAAAATTCGAATTTAAAAGTTTGGCACATCCTGAAAAAATGATGGAGAAAATAATTTCAAGTAAATAGTAATAAGTGAATAGGCAAAAGCTAATCACTAATTACTCATCACTAATTACTAAAAAAAAATGAACATCCAACAATTATACGAATTCTGTTTATCAAAAAAAGGAGTTACAGAACATTTTCCTTTTGATGAAGATACTTTGGTATTTAAAGTTGGCGGAAAAATGTTTGCACTTTCGTCATTATCAGATTGGGAAAAAGGAACGCCATCTTTAAATTTAAAATGCAATCCAGAACGTGCAGAAGAACTTAGAGCCGAATATGAAGCCATAAATCCAGGTTATCATATGAGTAAAATTCATTGGAATACTGTTGATTTTAATAAAGATGTTTCTGATAAAATGATAAGAGAACTAATAAATGATTCTTATGAATTGGTTTTTAAAAGTTTGACCAAAAAAATTCAGAATGAAATTATTGAAATGGAGAATTAGGCATTACTTTTGTGAATAGATTTCCTGCAAGGTTTTAAATCTTGTTGGTGTAAATTAAAATTAAAAATAACCTTAGCATCGAAAGATGCTGAAACAAGTTCAGCATAAATGATAGACAATTTAAAGAAAATATTAAACGAAGATCAAGATCCAAAAGCAATTGAAAAAATCACTGCAAAGTTGAATAATCTACTAATGTCTAATGAAGAAATTGGATATATTGCGGTTCAGAAAAAACCTGCAGTAACTATATTTCCTGACAGTGTTGTGGTTACTAATAAAAGAATTATTCTTTGCAAGCCAAAAAACTTAGGTTTGTCTATGGAATTTATAGATTATGATTGGGATGACATTGCAGGTAGTTTTGTAAAAGAAGGAATTCTTGGTGCTGAGTTTACATTTTCTACAAAATCTGATTTGACTCATACTATTGATTATTTACCAAAAAATCAGGCAAGCAAATTATATACATATGCTAAAGAACAACTTGATATTTTAAAAAACGGAGTTGCGCCAGTTTCTAATGTTATTGTTGAAGAAATGGTTGCTGTTGAAGAGAATCTGAATCAAGTTCAGATTGAAGATGAGAATCTGAATCAAGTTCAGATTGAAGAAATGGAAACAGAAGAAGTTACAAATTTTGCCGAAATTGTTCCAGTAGAATTTTCTGGTTACAGAGATGAAAAACAACATCCAGACGGAAAACCAGAAGCTGTAGAAAGTACATTGGCTAATTTATCTCAAGATGAATTGTTTGATAAATTACAAAATTATAAAAAGTTATTAGACAACGGCTTGATAATGCAAGGCGAATATGATACTTATAAAAAGGAGATTTTGAGTTTTATGTAATTGCCACAAAGACACAAAGACACAAAGTTTAGTTAAGCAAAATCCGATAAAGTTATATTTATCGGATTTCACTTTTCTTATTAATTTATATAATTTAAAAAAAAATTTTCGATTTTGTGTCTTCGTGGCAAAATCTACATTGACCTTTTCTGCTTCTCTACAAAACCATCAGCTTGCAATTTCAATAATTCAGTCGCTCCTTTTTTCTTATAGTTGTATAATTCTCTGTCTTCTTTAATGTCAGCATATACTTTGTCATAAATTTCGGCATCGGTTTTTCGTTGCAATTCACTTTGATAACGATTTTGTGCCAGCATATTTTGTATTCCCATTTCGGCATCTTCTTGCTTAAAATCATACTCGCCTTTTGGAGATAATAATTTGGCTATAATTGGAGAAGTTTCTATCGCTAGGAATAACAACATAATAAATAATGAGGGTAACGAAGGCAATTTATTTAACGCATTTATTCTTGCCATTAATCCGTCAAAACCATCAATTATGGGTTGCGTTTCGGTTACTTTTTTATCTAAATCTGCTTGGAGAGTTTTGGCTTTGGTTTCTTTTTCGGTAATTTTTAATGCGTTTGCGGTTTTCAACGAATCCAATTGTTTTAATTGCGCATCGTGTTTTAATCTTTTCTCGGCATAAACTGGACCTTTTCCTAGTTTTTTTGTTCCAGATGTT
>JAYVKR010000171.1:0-5446 GCA_043768185.1 Flavobacterium sp. | reverse complement strand
TCATCGTTTACAAAATATTTAATTAAAACATCGCCCCAAAGTTCTCCATTACTGTAATCAGCAATAATCCAACGGTGGTTTAAGATTTTTATTTTGTTAATTATAAACTTTTGATCTCCCATCGTTTCATAACCAGTGTATTTATTTCCTTCTTTAGAATCGTTAAATTCTAATAAGGCATCTTTTATTTGAGGCATCAATTTGGCGACATCATATTTTTCAAAATAATTAATTGCATTATCGTTATTTTCTAATGAAAAATAATTGGCATCAAACAATTGATTGGTTAACGAATCGTTTATTTTTTTATTAAAAATTGCTGTATTAATATATTTCTTTTGTTGCGCTTCCAACGCTTTACTGTAATACATATAAGTAAATACTGTAAAAAGAGCGGTTAAAATAAAAAGATATAAGAACAATTGTTTCTTCATAATAACTATTTTTAAACTGTAATTTCTAAATTATCATAAGCCAAAAATACATTTTTTGGAAGTCGGTTTTGAATTTCTTCATGAAATCCCATAACGTGACTAATATGTGTAAAATAGGTTTTTTCTGGTTGAATCAAAGTTACAAAATCTAGTGCATCTTGCAAACTAAAATGTGAATGATGTTCTTCTTCTCGTAAGGCATTAATTACCAATACTTTTACGCCTTTTATTTTTTCTATTTCTTCATTTTTGATAGATTTCACATCTGTTAAATAACAAAAATCGTTAATTCTGTATCCAAAAACTTGTAAATTTCCATGCAATGCATCTATTGGAATTACTTTATTTTTTCCAATATAAAAGGGTTCATTATTTACAACTTTAATTGCTTTTACAGATGGAGCACCAGGATATTTATTTTCGGTTTCAAACACATAATCGAAACGTTTTTTTAAATTTTCAATCACTCTTTTGTGTGCATAAATTGGAATTTCGCCTTGATAAAAATTAAATGGACGAATGTCATCAATTCCTGCAGTATGATCTGAATGTTCATGTGTAAATAAAATTCCATCTATTTTCTTACAATTAGACTGTAACATTTGTTGTCTAAAATCTGGACTCAATCTATTATAAAAGAATTATCTTCATCGTAAATCCAGACAGAAACACGTAATCTTTTATCTTTTATATCTTTACTAAGGCATACAGGATGATTACTTCCAATTACAGGAATGCCTTGCGAAGTTCCAGTTCCAAGAAAATAAATTTTCATTTAGCACGGTTTTTGATTAGTTATAAATCTAAATCTTATTAGTAAAGATATTTTACAAAAATAGCATTATTTATCTTTTATTAAAGTACGTATTTTATTAACTTTGCAAGTATTATAATTGATTATGGGAAATTTTGGACTTGACATAAAACTTAAAGGCGATAAACTTATTGAACAAATACCTTCAATAAAAGACAAAGCGTTACGTATAAATTTAAACGACAATATTTACGGAACGTTTGCCGAAATTGGTGCAGGACAAGAAACTGTAAGACATTTTTTTAGATCTGGTGGTTCTTCTGGAACAATTGCAAAGGCAATGTCTGCCTACGATAAAGATTTTAGCGATGCCATTTATGGTATTGAAGAAGATGGACGATATGTTACAGAAAGCAGGTTAAAAAAAATGCTTTCGCACGAAGTTGAGTTGATAGAAAAACGATTGGACAGAGCAAAACATCCTAATAAAATGTTTTTTAGTTATGCCAATACTGTTGCAACAATAGATTTTGCGAAGCAATTTAAAGGTCATGGTTGGGTAGGAATTCGCTATCAAATTGAACCAGATGAAGATTATAATGAAATTACAATTCATATACGTTTTAAAGAAACCGATGCTAGATTGCAGCAAGAAACACTTGGAATTCTTGGAGTAAATCTAATTTATGGTGCTTTTTACAAATACAATGATCCAAAAAAATTGTTACGTTATTTGTACGATCATTTAGATAAAGATCAAATAGAAGTTGATACAATTAATTTTTCTGGACCACGATTTGCCAATGTAGACAACCGTTTAATGAGTTTGCAATTAGTGAAAAATGGAATGACAGATGCAGTAATGTTTAGTCCAGAAGGAAAAAATATATTGCCAGCAGCAGTTTTATACAAAAAAAATATTTTAGCGTTAAGAGGAAGTTTTCGTCCGGTTACAACTGTAAATATGGATATGTATGAGAAATCGTTAAAAATGTTTCTTGAAGAAAATAAAGTTGAAAAAGAAAATACTTTTGTAATTTTTGAAATTACACTTTCCAATTTAAAATCGGAAGGAGAAATTGACGAACGCGATTTTATGGACAGAGCAGAATTGTTATGTTCTCTTGGTCAAACCGTTATGATTTCTAATTTTCAAGAATATTATAAAGTGGTAGAATATTTTTCTAATTATTCTAAAGCTAGAATGGGATTGGTAATGGGAGTTAATAACCTAGTTGATATTTTCGACGAGAAGTATTACCGTCATTTAAGTGGTGGAATTCTAGAAGCATTTGGAAAATTATTTTATAGAGATTTAAAAGTATATTTATATCCAATGCTTGGCGAAGATAGAGAAGTTATAAATTCTGAAAACTTAAAAGTACATCCAAGAATGAAAGAATTGTATAAATTCTTTAAATTTAATGGTAAAGTGGTTGATGTAACTGATTATGATGAAAAAAATCTTGAAATTTTTTCTAGAGAAGTTTTAAAAATGATAAACAAAGGAATTCCAGGTTGGGAAGAAATGTTGCCAGAAGGAATTGCCGATTTGATAAAAGAACACCAACTTTTTGGTTTTGATCCTAATAGAATATTAGAAGAAGCTTAAATTCTTTAAATCTTTTGATTAAGGATTTCTTTAACAAAGATTAATATAACTTTTTGTAAAATGTCATCTTTTATTTTTGCTTTACAGTTCTGCAAATAATTTATAAAATAGAATACATTTTATGAAAATTATTATTTTTTTCATCAATTTAACCGCATCCATAACAGATAAATTAAAATGAAATTAAAATTATTATGTTTAATTGTATTTATGACTTTAGGTTATTCTTGTTTTTCTCAAAAAAACATATCAGTAAATGATATAAAAAAAATCAATAAAAATGGTTTAACTTATAGCGAATACAAAGGTGTTTTGTTTTCTGGGTCAATTATAGATTATTATGAAAATGGCAAACCAAAACAGTGGATAGAGGTTAAAAATGGTTTATGTAATGGCATCTTTCAAGAGTGGTATGAAAATGGAAACTTAAAATTTGACAGTCTTTGGCTTGATGGAAAAGGACATGGATCATGGAAATATTTTCATAAAAACGGAAAATTACGTCAAGACGATTTTTATGATATGGATATTCCTGTAGGATTATTTTTTGTGTATCATGAAAATGGAGAATTAAAATCTAAAGGTGGATATATTAAAGGAAAGAAATATGGCTATTGGTATACCTTTTCTGAAAACAGAATTTTAGTAAAAACAGAATATTTTGTTGATGGTATATTACAACCATAATTTAAAAATAAATCTTAAAGAAATTAAAAATTAAAAGATTATTTAATTTTAAAATATATATTTACAGTATCAAATAAAGTATTAATTAAAAAAAATATCATTATGGCAAAGAGTCAAGATGCAAAGAAAACTGAAAAAAAAGAACCTCTAAAAACCGCTAAAGAAAAAAAAGCTGAGAAAAGAGATAAAAAAAACACTCCTAAAAGAGATTAATTTATAACCCTTTCATTTTTAAATTTGAAAGGGTTTTTTAAACTTATTAAATTAAATGTCAAATACTTCAACTTACAATACCTTTTTTAATTTGCTGAAAGATAGTATAAATAATGCTACTTTTTCTAAACTTACTTTGGCAAAAACCATAGGAAATCCAGATTTAAGAAACGTTTATGCTAGACCAATTTTACTTGAAAATAAAATAGGTTTATCTATTACTTTAAAATTACAAGAAGAAGAGCAAGTTAACGATTACAACCTTGACGAAGCTATTTTTATACTTACAGGTTACCTTGATAATCCGTTTTTATCAGCAATTTTATTTACTAATGATGCTGATGTTTTTATGAAAATAAACAAGAAAAAAGTAGCAACAATTAGTGAGCAAACGCCAACTTTTAAAAATGCACATACTGTAATTGTTGATTTTTATGCTAATTAAGAATTAAAATTATCTGGAAAAATTTTACCAGGATTTAAAATTATATTTGGATCAAAAACATATTTTATGCGTTCCATTAATTCTAAATGCGTTTTAGAGAATGCAATGTCCATATAGTTTTTTTGCACAAAACCTATTCCGTGTTCACCAGATAATGTTCCTTTTAGTGAAACTGTAAGTTCAAATATTTCACGAATTCCTTTAGTTACTTCTGTATTCCAGTTTTCGTCTGTCATTTCACCTTTTATAATATTTACGTGTAAATTTCCGTCGCCAGCATGACCATAACAAACCGATTTAAATCCGTATTTTGTTCCAATTTCTTTAATCCCAGCTAGTAATTTTGGCAATTCATATCTTGGTACTACAGTATCTTCTTCCTTGTAAATAGAATTTGCTTTTACCGCTTCGGCAACACTTCTTCTCATTTTCCAAAGCGCATTTTTTTGTTCTTCGCTATCTGCAAATAAAACTTCGTCAATTTCAAATTGTTCTACAACTGTCATTATTTTTTCAGCTTCGGCAAATAATATTTCTGGATAATTTCCGTCAACTTCTACCAATAAATGTGCTTGTACTTCGTCTTTTACTTGAACATTTAAGTTAGGAATAAATTTTAAAGTCCAATCAATAGCATCACGTTCCATAAATTCTAAAGCACTTGGAACAATTCCTGCTCTAAATATTGCAGAAACTGCTTCGCAAGCTTGATTGGCTTTGTAAAACGGAACCAACATCAAGACATTATGGTTCACTTTTGGTAACAATTTCATCACAATTTTGGTAATAATTCCCAATGTTCCTTCGCTTCCAACCATTAACTGCGTAAGATTGTAACCTGTAGTGTTTTTTAATGTGTTTGCTCCAGTCCAAATAATTTCTCCGTTTGGTAAAACTACTTCTAAATTTAGAACATAATCTTTGGTAACTCCATATTTTACAGCTCTTGCGCCACCAGCATTTTCTGCAACATTTCCACCAATCCAACAACTTCCTTGACTGCTTGGATCTGGTGGATAAAAAAGATTTTTTTCTGACACAGCTTCTCTTAAAACCTGAGTAATTACTGCTGGTTCTACAATTACTTGAAGATTAAATTCGTCTATATTTAAAATTTTATTTAAACGTTCTGTTGAAAGTCCAATGCCTTGTTGCAGTGAAAGTGCGCCACCACTTAAACCAGTTCTAGCACCAATTGGCGTTACAGGAATTTTATATTCATTTGCCAATTTCATAATTAGAGAAATTTCTTGAGCATTGGCTGGTTTTACAACTACACTTGGCGGAAAAACATAATCTTC
>JAYVKR010000170.1:0-2992 GCA_043768185.1 Flavobacterium sp. | reverse complement strand
GATTTTGCTAATGGCAAACCCAACCAACCGCAACCTAAAATGCTTATTTTTTTCATTTATGCTGAACTTGTTTCAGCATCTCTCTTGCTGAATTATTTTAATTTTGTTTCTCTAAACTTGTTTCATTTATGCTGAACTTGTTTCAGCATCTCAAATTACCTCAAAGTATCAATTACATTTTTCATATAATTTTTTTTAGAAAAAATCAGTTTTTTATCTATCTGTCCATTTAAACTATCTACAGTTTTAATAGAATAATTCAAACTAGGTTTGATTTTTTGTTGAATTATAACGGCATCTGTCAATACAAATGGTGTTGGCATCATCCAATTTTCTCTTTTTATAATTTTAAAATCAGGATTACTTAATAAATCGAACGAACTTTCTACTAAATTTAAATCTAATTTTTGATTTTTATCAATAGAAAATTCCATTTCCAAAGGAACATTATTTACAACATAGTAACTCAATACTTTATTGGTTATTTTATTTATAATATTACTTTTTATATCTAACGATTTTACACCATTGGCTTTTAAATTATTTATTTTTAATTTTTCATTTGTAAAAATATCGTACCGATTTACTTTTCTATTTGGCGTAATTAAAATTTTATAAAAATGCTGATTTCCTTTTATTGTATCTCGAAGAAATTGAATGTAAGGTTTTGCAATATTTTTAATTGAAGTAGGTTTCATAAATGAAAACTCAGAACCATATTTGCTATACAATTTATTAGCATTTAAAATTTTAGCATTTTGAGGTTTTTCGCTTAAATATTTTTTAGTCCAAACATCAAGATTTTTATCATAAGTTGTATAATAAGCTTTGTTAGAATCGCCATTTAAAAGATAAATCAAACTATTAGGTTTTGCTTTTCCAATTTCATAATTCGATGCTAAATGTGCTTTTACAAAAAAACTAAAACTTACTAAAACAAAGAAAATTGCCCAAAGTTTTTTCTGTCCAAATGTCCCAAATAACGGTAACAATAAGGTAAAACATAAAACGGTTAAAACAGCACTTCCAAAGAGAATTTTCAACCCCAAACCAATAGGAAACATTTGAATAAACGGAACAATAATTAACAAAGTAGGAATTGAAAATACTATATTTAACAACCAATATGTTCTTTGAGTTATGGCATAAAATCCTAAAATAAAAGTTGTAGCAATAACTGGAAGTATTAAAAAAGCTGCACCTTCAAGCTTCATTGCAATGCCAATATTTAGTAATAACCAAATAAATAATGGTACAATTAACTGACTCATTTCTGGGTTTCGTTTGGCTTTAGAATTGTAAAATAAAAAGCAAATTGCTAGCGTCAAACTTACAAATGCATAAATATAATCGTGACCATTATAAGTAAATCCGTGAAGAATATCATTGTATTGTGGATAAAAATTCAACAACAATTGCCATCCAACATAAGTTAGAAATCCTGCAACCAAAATAGAACCAAAAAACGGAACAAAACCTTTAATTATTTCATCAAGACGCAATACTTGTTTGCCCAATCCAACAATTAAAAAAATTAAAAACAACCCAAAAGCAGCAATCAATAAAGGTAAAATATAACTATTAGGATAACTTATAAAAGTAAACGGAATTGTAAAATATACCTTATCATCATTAGAATTTAAAGAAGAAATTTCAGCATTTGAAAAATAATTTAACAGCGGAACCAAGTAATTTCCCTGATGTGCTAAAGTATTCGGATTCATATTTTGATAATTATCTTGCATAGTATGATAATTATAATGACTGTCAATAAAGGCAAAATTAAATCCTTGAATAGCACCTTTTTCTCTAAAAACCGTCAAGTCTGTATCGTTGGGCAACATTTTATAAATGCTGTACATTAACGAATTCGATGCAGGAAATCGTACTTTGGCTTTGCTAAATTCTTCTACCATTTTAGCATTTCCTTTGTTGGTTTCCATTAACATATAACTTGGTCCAGAAGTTCCTCTGGCTTCAAAGTTTAATGCCAATCCAATTTCTTTAGCCAATTTATTTTGTGTAACAAATAATGCTGCGCCGTTTAAACCCAATTCTTCGGCATCGGTAAACAGAATTATAATATCGTTTTTATGTTTGGTTTTAGTATGAAGAAATGCTCGAACAGTTTCTAAAATAGTTGCAATTCCGCTCGCATCATCACTTGCGCCTTTAGAAAAAGAATGTGGAGCAGAATCATAATGCGATAATAACAACAACGATTTAGACGAATTAGAACCTTTAATCTTGGCAATAATATTTTTAGAAAACACTAAAGTTCCTTTTTCGGTCATGGTAAAACCGCTTTGAAGATTGGTTTCTAAACCTAAATTTTGCAATTCTGTTTGTAAATATTGAGCAACAACTTCGTGATTTTGAGAACCAACAAAATGAGGTTTTGCACTCATTTCTTTCACTTTTTCCAATGCACGTTTAGTAGAAAACTCAGAAAGTGGTGCTTCAGTTGTATCATAACTTTGAGGCATCATAAAATAGAAAACACAAAAAATTAATCCAGCTAAAACAAGAATAGTATATAAAGAAGTGTAATTTTTTTTCATTTATGATTTATTTATTATTTTTAAAATCTTATTATATTGTACTTCCAACTTCGTACTTCCAACTTCGTACCTTTCTAATATTCCTTCTTCACCAACATATAAAAATCATTTTCAAGAAATCTATAACCTTGATCATAAATAAAATGATAGGTATTTCCTGTATTTGTAGTTAAAACATTGGTCATATATTCAAAGTCAAAACCTTTACTCAGCAATTTAGTTTTGGTAGTTTTACCTTTTCCATCTGGATTTAAATCTACCAAAATTCTATAATTTTTCCGCAATTTGTTGTTCACATTTCGCATATAATTGGTGCTGTCTTTGTTTATTTTATTGTTGTAGGCATTGCGGCAACCATCGCTACAGAATTTTTTATCCTCGCGACCAACAATTTTTTCGTTACATTCTAAACAGTTTTTACTCATAGTTTT
>JAYVKR010000169.1:0-5589 GCA_043768185.1 Flavobacterium sp. | reverse complement strand
TAAATTATACCATATCCTATTATACAACTTTACCATTAGCAACAGCAGGAATTGTAGCAACACAAATAGTAAATCCAATATCTTTTGGAGTTCTTGCCAACCAGATTTCTTACGTTTATGTTCGATTTGTAAATAATAGTACAGGTTGCTTTACCGTTAAAAGAATTGAATTACAAATTTATAATTTACCAAAATTTGTAGACGGTGAAGTGTTTGTTTGTGATACTAATTTAGATGGAATTTTTACCTATAATTTAACTAATTTAAATGGTGTAGTTGTATTGGTTCCTGCTTTATTTACTTTTAAATACTACTTATCAAATGCAGATGCTGTTGCAAATACAAATGAAATTACTTCAAATATAACCAATTACACATTTACTTTTCCAATTAGTATTTTTGTAAAAGGCACAAATGCTAATGGTTGTATAAAAATAAGAGAAGTTGTTTTTTCAACTAAACCACCAGTACCTTTGCTCTCTTCTGTAGTTCCACAATTTAAATGCGATTTAAATAATGACGGAATAGAAACATTTAATTTAACTGATTCTGAATCACAATTAAACATAATAACTCCTTCTTTAACCTTTACTTATTTTAGAAGCTTAGCTAATTTGCAAGCAAATAATCCTGCAACTGCTATTTTAAATCCTAATTCGTATACCAATTCTGCAACAAATCCTTTAATAGTTTTTGTTAGATTATCATCTTCAATTACTAATTGTGATTCATATGCTCAAATTAATTTAAATATTTTGCCCTTGCCAGTTGTTACCATTTCTGGAACTACAACCATTTGCAGTGGCGAAAATGCAACCATAACTTTTACTGGAACGCCAAATACTGTTGTCACTTATACCAAAAATAGTATCAATCAAACTATTGCTATTGGAACTTCTGGAATTGCAACGTTGACGTTACCCTACACAACGCCAACTGGAATTTCAACTGCTACGGTTTATAGTTTGGTGAGTTCAGCTACAAGTGTTATTAATCCAACACCAAGTTGCAGTCAAGCGCAAAGCGGAACAGCAACAATTGTTACTTTGCCTTTGCCAGTTGTTACCATTTCTGGAAATAATACTATTTGCAGTGGCGAAAATGCCACCATAACTTTTACTGGAACACCAAATACTACTGTTACTTATACTAAAAATAGTATCAATCAAACTATTGCCATTGGAACTTCTGGAATTGCAACGTTGACGTTACCTTACACAACGCCAACTGGAATTTCAACGTCTACGGTTTATAGTTTGGTGAGTTCAGCTACAAGTGTTGCAAATCCAACACCAAGTTGCAGTCAAGCGCAAAGCGGAACAGTAACAATAGTTACTTTGCCCTTGCCAATTGTTACCATTTCTGGAAATAATACTATTTGCAGTGGCGAAAACGCCACCATAACTTTTACAGGAACACCAAATACTGTTGTTACTTATACCAAAAACAGCATCAATCAAACTATTGCCATTGGAACATCTGGAATTGCAACGTTAACGTTACCTTACACAACGCCAACTGGAATTTCTACTTCTACTGTTTATAGTTTGGTAAGTTCAGCTACAAGTATTGTTAATCCAACACCAAGTTGCAGTCAAGCTCAAAGCGGAACGGCAACAATTGTTACTTTGCCGTTGCCAATAGTTTCCATTTCTGGAACTACTACTATTTGCAGTGGCGAAAATGCAACCATTACTTTTACTGGAACACCAAATACTGTTGTCACTTATACAAAAAATAGTATCAATCAAACTATTGCTATTGGAACTTCTGGAATTGCAACGTTGACGTTACCTTACACAACGCCAACAGGAATTTCAACTACTACAGTTTATAGTTTGGTGAGTTCAGCTACAAATGTTGCAAATCCAACTCCAAGTTGCAGTCAAGCGCAAAGCGGAACAGTAACAATTGTTACTTTGCCGTTGCCATTAATTAATGTGATGTCAAATTATTACAGTTGTAAAAATTTAGCAACAGGATTAGCGTTGTTTAATTTAAGTACAAAAAATAGTGAAGCATTAGCAGGACAAAATTCTACACAATATTCAGTTTCGTACCACCTTTTAAATAATGATGCTTTACAAGGTATAAATTCACTTCCTAATTTATTTAATAGTGTTTCGGTAACTATTTGGGTAAGTGTTAAAAATAATTTAACTGGTTGTAGAAATGTAACGTCATTAAATTTGGTTGCAGAAACAGCAACTTTTGCAATACAACCTTCTGCGATGCAAACTATAATTTGTGATGAATTTAATCAAAATGATGGTTTAGCACAATTTAATCTTGAAGACTATAATCCAATTATTCTAGGATCTCAATATGGCAATGCAGATTATCAAATTCAATATTATTTATCTAATTCTGATTTAAATTCTAATAGTTCTATAACTAATTTAACTTCTTTTTCTAACACTTCTAATCCGCAATTAATTTTTGTAAAAGTTATAAATAACAATACTGTAAATAAATGTGAAGCTATAATTTCATTTAATTTAAAAGTTACTTTATTGCCAGAGCCAACACCTAAAGATGGCGCAGTATGTTTTGATCAAATTACAGGAAATTTATTGAGTAACTATACAATTGATAGCGGTTTAAGCACAACTAATCATACATTTGAATGGTTTTTAAATACGAGTTTAATTCCTATTTCTGGAGTATCTAATAGTAGTTATGAAGTTTCTGTTCCTGGTAATTATTTTGTGGTAGCAACATCTACAATAGCGCCATTTTGTGTTTCTGAACCTAAATTGTCAATTGTAATAAAATCTGAACCTGCAATTGCGACTTCAAGCGTTGAATATTCTTTTAATGATAACATAAAAGTTATAGTTTTGGCAAAAGGAATTGGTCAATATCTTTATAGAATTGATGATGAATTTCCACAATCAAGTCCAATTTTTAATAATGTTCAACCAGGAACACATATCATTACAGTGATAGACGAAAATGGTTGTGCAGATTTTGAATTGGAAGTAATAGTTTTAGATTATGTTAGATTTTTTACTCCAAATGGCGATGGTTATAATGATTTTTGGAATATAAAAGGAATTAAAGATCAACCAAATGCAAAAATATTTTTATTTGATAGATATGGAAAATTCCTAAAACAACTAAGTACTCAAAATGAAGGTTGGGATGGAACTTATAGAGGTTTTCAGCTTCCATCAGACGATTATTGGTTTACAGTTTTTTATGTTGAAAATGGTCAAGATAAAGTATTCAAATCTCATTTTGCTCTTAAAAGATAAATCTTTGTTTTAAGTAAAGTTATTAAAATATTTATATGTTAAAATAATTGCATAACTATTATTAGATATTTTTAATTAAAATTTTAGTAATTATTTTAATCGGTAATGTGGTCAAAAATAGTTGGTGATTTTTAATTTCAGAATGATTAACTTACCACATCAAATTGAAGAGGAATTTGGCTCTGCTGAGGAGCAACCAACTAGCAATAAGTTTGATACATATACAAAAAATGAGGCAGTGAAAACTGCCTTTTTTATTTCATTTTTTGGTATGTTCTATGGCTAAAAAAAACCTACTTGCTTATTTGATTTTTAATAATACAAATACCATTTTAGAAAGTTCTTTCTGTTGGCTAAACTTAATCCTCTGTGAACATTTAAGTTGCCTTTTAGATGTCCAAAAAACGATTCTAATGAGTTGGTTGAATTCGGAATTTTATTATCCTTCAAATACATAAACATATTAGGCAATGCTTTTTTGATTACACTAAATGATCTTCTAATCATTTTATGAGTATACCAATACCTTCCTGTTTCAATATTATATGATTTCTGATTAATATAATCCCTGTATTCTTCTTCCCATAGTATTAGTTCGATGAGCCAAAGTTGCCGTTTATATTCTGTATTGATATGATGTATTTTAATTGCAATTTGTTTAAGTTCGAAGCCCGATTTATGTTGCGGATTTTGTGTAAGCCAAATTCTGCACATTCTTGATATATGTACTAAGCATCTTTGAAAAGGAACTTTTGGGCATACTTTTCTAATGGCTTTTATAGATGATTTATCACCATCAGATGTGATGCTTTTTATTTGAATTCCTAAGTTCAATAGGTTTTGTAAATCTTCAGCAATTTCTTCAAAGTGTTCGCCATCTGTCATTCTGTAAAGCTGGGTTGCTTTCAAATGAAAATTTCTATAAACAACCAAGCAAATATCATTTGGAAAATAAGTTCCATCGATAACTAAATAAATTTCATCGGAGCTACTAAACTCTAAAACAGGTGCTTTTTTGAGCATTAGAGAAAAATAACGTTGTAAAGTACTTTTACTATAACTTGATTCTAAAGAGATTTTATCGAAAGTATTCTTGCCAATTATCCAATTTTTAAACCATATTTCTTTGTTAGAATTTGAAACAGATTTATTATTTGCGGTAAATAATTGTCCGCAATTTTTACATTTAAATCGCTGCTTGTTTTGTTGAATTCCCCATTTTATTGTTTCAAGATTTTTACAAGTTGGACAACGCTTTTTTTTGAGTTTTTCATAAAGTAAAAAAGTTTATTGAAACGAATTTCAATAAACTTTTGTTAGCATCATATTTTATTATTACTCACAGTTGTTTTACCAACTATTTTTGACCATTATACCTGTTACAATAGCGTGGTTAAAGATAAAAAAGGAAGACAAATGCCAATTATAGTGAAAAAAGTTCTTGAATTAAGAGAAAAAGTAAATATTTTAAAGCCAAAATAAAGTTAATTTACACCATCATTTTCAGGTGTTTATACCATATTAAAGCGAAATAATATTAATAGAATAATTTTAAAAATTCGTTAAAAAATAATTAAAGATAGAATTGGAGAACTTGGTCATATTGATTGCCATTATTTAAGCAAAAGTATCATTAAATGAGAAATCATATAATCTAATTCAAGTTGAACAATTTTAATTATGTTTATGTGATTTCTTCCAAAAGGGCAAATTGATATTTTAATTACCTCACCACAAATCCATCAAGAAAAATTACCGGAACTTCTTCTATTTCCATACTTGTGTTAAAGTGTTTTTTAAAGATGAATTTCTTGTCGTACAAAGTATTTTCTTTAAAGTAAGTAAGCATAAACTCGTTGTTGAGTTGTACTACACTTTTTTCTATCATTTCTACTTTTACAAACGATATTGGCGGAATTTCTATAAAAGCATGACGCAATAATGAGGTTTTTTTCATTTCGCCATCTAGTGTTCCAAATGCTTGTGAAACTACCATTACCGATTCTATTTTAAAATCAGAATCGTTTATTAAATATACATTCCAAATTTTTTCCATAAAATCATCGCTCCATTCGTGAATTGCTGCTTGGAATACGTTTTCTACTTCTGGAATTGTTATGTCTGTTTTCATATATGCTGAACTTGTTTCAGTATCTTTTTAATTTAAGTTTTTGCCAATAAGTCGCTAATGCACGAAGTTTCTAAAATTTTTTTATTTTGTGCAAGACAATTGTTTTTTTAGGTACTATCTTTAATTCCTACTTTAATTTGATATTTTTTATACATTTGTAACATCGAGAGGAAGCTTCTTGCGAATATTCACTGGATGTTT
>JAYVKR010000168.1:0-3427 GCA_043768185.1 Flavobacterium sp. | reverse complement strand
TCACAACTGTATTGAATTTTATCAATTAATTCTTGTGGATGTTCTGCACGAACGCCAAGTGCAAAAGGTTTAGCTTCAATAAAAATTTTCTTTTTGTCTAATAATTCAAAAATATCTCTGGCAGAATGTCCTGTGGCAAGAATTAGTTTGTTGGCTAAAATAGCATCGCCATTTTGAGTTATAACTCCGTGTATTTCATAATTTTTTATTATAAAATCTGTAACTCTAGTTTCAAACAAAACTTGTCCGCCACATTCAATAATTTTATCACGAATGTCTTGAATAATTTGTGGTAATTTGTTGGTTCCGATATGTGGATGTGCTTCTACTAAAATATCTGGTGTGGCACCAAAGGCTACTAGTAATTTAAGAATTCTGTCTACATCGCCACGTTTTTTTGATCGTGTATATAATTTTCCATCAGAATAAGTTCCTGCTCCACCTTCGCCAAAACAATAATTGGAATCTTCGTTTACAATATGGTCTACATTTATGGCTTTTAAATCTCTTCTTCTGCCACGAACGTCTTTTCCTCTTTCTAATACTATTGGTTTTAAACCTAATTCTATTAATTGTAATGCTGCAAATAATCCTGCTGGACCAGCTCCAACTATTAGAACTTCTTGCGAATTGGAAACATTATTATAATTTGGAAGTTCAATTTTATGTTCTTCAAATGATTCTCCTTCAAAATAAACAATTGCTTTAATATTAAATTTTATGGCTTTTTGACGTGCGTCAATAGAACGTTTTAAAACATTTACCTTGATAATTTCTTTTACAGAAACGTTCAAGAGATTTGCACAATACTCTTTTAATAACGATTCGTTGTGAGCAACTTCTGGTGAAACTTGAGTTTGAATTTCTCTTGGCATCAATTGATTTTTGACAAAAATAGTAATTTGAAAATTGTTATTGTAATTTTGCAGAACAACAAGAATGAAAAATAATAAAATGTCTAGAAAAATAAAACTTATTTGGGATTTTCGTGGTCAAGCATCTGAGAAAACAGCACAACACCATGAAATTCATTTAAAAGAATATATAATTGCAGAAAAATTACTTTTAAATATTACAGGATTTGAAATTAAAAATGAAATACATGCCATAACTTTTATGGTAGTTACTGATGAAGAAATGATTGCAGTTAGAGATTCTTTAAAACCTCATCGTGGCGAAGTTTATGAGTAATTGAAAACTAAGAGCTTGAATATATCGTAACTTACCTAAACAAAACAAATACTATTATGAAAAAGATTTTATTATTATTTACAGTTATTTTTAGTCAAATTATTGTTGCACAAGAGGTTGATTATGTAAAACTTTCTACAGATTTTCTAGAAGCAGTTAAAAAACAAAATGATAAGGTTTCTTATTATTTAACAACTTTAGAAAAAGCCGACGAAAAAGAGCTAATTAAGCAATTAGACAATGACGAAAAAAAGAAAACATTTTTTATAAATGTTTATAATGCTTTTACAAATAATGCTTTACGCAAAAATCCTGCACAATATAAAGACCGAAATAAGTTTTTTAAAGACGAACAATTTAATATTGCAGGAAATAAACTAAGTCTAGATATACTTGAACACGGATTTTTAAGAAAATCGAGTGTAAAATTGAGTTTAGGAAAACTTAAAAAAATATTTCCTAGTAGATTAGAGCGCAAATTTCGAGTAAAAAAAGTAGATTATAGAATACATTTTGCTTTAAATTGTGGTGCTAAAAGTTGTCCACCAGTTGATATTTATAAACTTGAAACTATAGATAAACAACTAGAAGCCAATAAAATAGCTTACTTAAAAAAAGATACTAAATTTGACAAATCTAAAAATGAGTTGTACGTAACATCGTTAATGAGCTGGTTTAGAGGCGATTTTGGAAATTTAAAAGGTGTTGAAAAAATTATAAAAGATTTAAAAATTATTCCAGAAGACGCCAATCCAACGTTAAAATTTAATGATTATGATTGGACAATTGATACTGATAATTTTAAATAAAAGTTATATTTGTAAATATCAAATTTACATTAATTGTATACATTTTTTAAAATACTAGCTAAATTGGCACTGTTTTTCTACACTAGAAAAATTAGTGCCAATTTTGCATTAAATTCAGATACTTCTAAACCTAAAATTCTTGCAAGTAATCATCCAAATTCTTTTTTTGATGCTATTGTTATTGCAGTAAATTATCCTAAACCAATCTATTTTTTGGCTCGTGGCGATGCTTTTAAAAATCAGTTTGTTGCACGTTTTTTAAAATCTATTCACTTAATTCCAATTTATAGGTTGAGCGAAGGAAAAGAAAATTTATCTAAAAACGATACAACTTTTAAAACTTGTATTGATTTATTAAAAAACAATAAAACTATTTTAATATTTTCTGAAGGCTTGTGTGTAAATGAATGGCAATTGCGAAGTTTAAAAAAAGGCACGGCACGATTGGCTTTAATGGCTTTAAATGAAAATATAAATTTTCTATTACTACAACCAATAAATATAAATTATTCATCGTTTTTTAATAATCCAAAAGATATTTTAATTAATTTTAATTCTGATATTGAAGTTGCTAAGATTGAAAAAACATCAGAAAATAATTTTTATAGAAATTTTAATTTAAAGTTAAAAGAAGGAATTTTAGATAAAATGATTGTAAAAAAAGAATTGGATACCTTTCCATTATTTGAAATAAAAAGAAGTTATTTTAAACTTTTATTACTAGCTATTCCAGCATTTATTGGATTTTTTACTCAATACTGGATTTATAAAATTTTTAAAAATCTTGCAATAAATAAAACTAAAAATTCAGTATTTTATGATTCGATTTTTTTTGGATTATTACTTATTTTTTATCCTATTCTAGTATTTTTAGTGGCTTTGTTCCTCGGATTTCTATTTAACTTTTACATTGGATTGTTAGTTTTTATAACATTACCAGTAACTGCTTTTTGTTATAAAGAGTTTAAAAATAATTTGTAAATTATTTTACTTTACTTAGAGACAGCATTTTAATCATCCAATTGGGTAGTGGTTTTTCAAAATTTCTCTTTCGTAAATCTAAATACCAATTGATTTTTTTTAAAATAGGAACTTTATGAGTTTCTACTAATTCTATCAAAGTTCCGTCTGGATCTTCTATATAACAAAATCTTCCAGAAGCGTTATCCATTTCGAAGGTATTGTTGCTGTCTACAGAAAATTTATATCCATTTTTTTCAGCATGAATTTTTAAATTGTTCATGTTTAAAACATCTAAACAGAGATGAATAAAACCACAATCGCCCCAAAATCGATTATGAAAAATAACATTTGGTGGTTCATTTAAAAGTTGCACCAACTCAATTTCAATAGAACCAAGTAAGTTATTAAAAGCACCTTTTCGTGTAGCTTTTTTAAACAAAATAACTTTTCGATAGGTTTTTCCA
>JAYVKR010000167.1:0-5110 GCA_043768185.1 Flavobacterium sp. | reverse complement strand
GACTTGGAAACTGCACAGGTGAGAATTAAATTTTAAAATAAAAACTTATTATAGTAAATTGCATTTTTTAGATTTAAAAAAATTAAATTTACACTTTTTTACAAATAAAAGTGTAATAACTCAATAGTTAAACACTTTTTATGCTTTTTTAAATATGCTAAACAAAATAATTAGAAATAAAACTAATCAGTGGATGCAGTCATCGGATTGTGCTATACTTGAATTAATTAACTATATAAAAAACAAAGGTGAATTAAGAGATACACAAATTGAAGCTATTGAAACCTATTTATTTTTAAAGATTAAAGGACAAAATAAACCACTCTGGGAATTGTTTTCGGAAGGTTTTTTTTCAAATGGAACAGATTTATCAAAACTGAATATTAATCAAGAAGCAAGAGAATATTTAGTAAGTAATACAAATGCCTTCTCTCTTTTCGATTTTTCAAGACAAAAAGTAAATGGTAACACCATACTTCCAAATCTCGAAAAAGAAATTATAGCAGCACCAACTACTTTAAATTATCAAGAAATAATTATAAAATTATTTTACAACGTTAATTATTCCGATTATTTAATGAGTTTGCCAATGGGATCGGGTAAGACTTATTTAATGGGTGCTTTTATATATTTGGATTTATATTTTGCATCTATTGAACCTGATAATAAAAACTTTGCGCATAATTTTTTGGTATTAATTCCATCGGGTTTAAAAACATCTATTGGACCAAGTTTAAGAACGATTGAAGATTTTGACCCATCTTGGGTAATTCCAGAACCTGCTGCAAGTAACTTAAAAAAATTACTTAAATTTGATGTATTAGATGAAGCAAAATCGGCTAAACAAAGTAACAAAGCAAGAAATCCAAATGCGCAAATTGTAAATGAATGTTTGCCTAATCCTTTTGGACAAGTATTTGTTGTTAATGCTGAAAAAGTAATTCTAAACAAAATTGATTTATCAGAGCAATTAGAGTTAATTGAAAATAATGAAGATGAAGAAGATAAAAAAGCCAATGAATTACGTGCTTTAATTGGTAAGATACCTAATTTATCTATTTTAATTGATGAAGTACATCACGCAGCTAAATCTGATATAAAGTTAAGACAAGTAGTAAATCGTTGGAATGAAAAAGGAAGTATAACAACTGTATTGGGTTTTTCAGGCACTCCGTATTTGCCAACTGCTGAAAAAATAGAATTAACAAATCAAGATACTTTAAAAATATCTGAAATAACTAATACAGTTTATTACTATCCATTAACAAAAGCAATAGAAAATTTTCTGAAAAAACCAATAGTTAAGATAGCTGATAACTTATCACATTTACAGATTGTTAAACAAGGCATCGAAGATTTTAATACTTCTTATGGGAGTCTAATTTATGAAAATGGCACAATTGCAAAAGTGGCAATTTATTGTAGTAATATTGAAATGTTAGAAGAAGAAATATATCCTTTTCTACAAAGCGATTTGAATATTAATCCTGATGATATTTTAAAGTTTCACGGTGGAAATTCGAAGTTTACTTTACCAAGTGAAAATGAATTGCAATTTAAATCATTAGATACAAAGTTCTCAAAAAAGAAGTATATTTTATTAGTTGGTATTGGTAAAGAGGGTTGGGACTGTAAAAGTTTAACCTCGGTTATACTTCCCCAAAAAAGCCAAAGTGCATCTAAAAACACTATTATACAAACAGCTTGTAGATGCTTGAGACAAGTAACAAAAGGCAATAACGAAACTGCATTAATTTGGCTAAATAGAGAAAATGCAACCATTTTAAACAAACAATTAGAAAAAGAACAAAACACCTCCATTGAAGAGCTTAATAACTTAAATAAAAATAAGGGAGTTGAATTGATAGAACGCTATTCAAGAATAGAGTATCTAGAACTGCCTAAAATCGATTTTTATCAATTAAAAATCAACTACCTAACTTTAGAAGAAGAAGAATTTGCAAACACTAAAAACAAACTAAATACGCTATCAAAAAACCTAAATAATTACAAAGTAAATTATGCTATTACAACCAAAGGTTTAAATTATTTAGACGAAGGAGAATTGTCATTTTTAAATAGTACAGGTAATCAACCAGCAAATTATAATCATTGGATTGCCAATATATCTAAAGATAGTTTTAATACTATTACCTCAAGTGAATTACATAAATTTGATGAAGAATTAAGAACCATTTTCAATAAGGTTACAATTCAAAAAGAGGATAAAATTTATTTTGATGAAAAATATGATGCCTATACTATTGATACTCAAATTAGAATTGCTTTTAGTATAAAAAGACAATTAACGACCGAAGAGGAAATAATTCCAAAACAAGCCAATCTTTTGATTGTTGATAATTTAAAACCAATTACAAACCACAAAAATTTATTTCCGAATAAAGAAATTACTAATCAAATTTTAGAGTTTGATAAAAATCCACTTACAACAGAAGATTATAACAAACTCAAACAGGAAAAGATTTTACGATTAACTCAAGAAGGAAAATTTGATGAAATTGCAAAAGTGGCATCTGAAACTATAAATCCATTAATCGAACAAAAAGACAAATCGTTTCATTTATTACCGTACAATTTTGATAGTGGTTTTGAAACTGAGTTTTTGAACCAAATTTTAAACCTGAAGGATTTTAAAGAAAATCAATTGGAAATATATTTTAATGGCGAAAGAGGTATTTCAGAATTTGTAATTAATTGTTTTGCCAAAAAAGGAAACCACTGGAACAAAGTAGGAAAGTACACTACCGATTTTTTAATTATCAAACGAAATCAAAAAGACAAAATTCACAAAGCTTTAATTATAGAAACCAAAGGAGAAGGTTTTGCTAATGACATCAATTTTATTAATCGAAAGAATTTTGTAGAAACCGATTTTTTAAAACATAACGAAGATAAATTTGGATATAAAAAGTTTGATTTTCTGTATATAGAAGACAGCACCAAAATGTTAGACAATATTGCCGAAGTAAACCAACGTATCAATCAATTTTTTAAAAATTAAATTATGCCAATCAAATACATACCTTATACACCCAATACTATCGAAGGTCAAGCCATTTTAGATAACATTACTCGTACACAACGGGTTTTACGCTATCGAGAAAACAACGAGGTTTACAACCGAATTAAACGAGGTATGCCTTATTATGAAGTTGAAACGGTAGAACAAGTTGGCCAACCAAGTGAAAACCTGATTATTCGTGGCGAATGTATTTCTGCTTGTGCTTACTTGAAAGAGCAAGGCATAAAAATAGATTTAGTTTACATTGACCCACCATTTGCAAGTGGAGCAGATTATGCAAAAAAAGTGTATATCCGTAAAAACCCAAAATTGGCTGAAAAAATCGCAGAAGCCGAAGAATTTATGGATATGGAAGAACTACGTTCTTTTGACGAAAAAATGTACGGAGACATTTGGCAAAAAGAAGATTACTTAAATTGGATGTACGAAAATTTACAGGCAATAAAAAGTGTGATGAGTGAAACTGCTTGTATTTATTTGCATATCGATTGGCATATTGGTCATTATGTTAAAATATTAATGGATGAAGTTTTTCGCGAAGACAATTTACTTAATGAAATAATTTGGTGTTATTCGATTGGTGGTAAGGGAAAGGCATTTTTTGGAAGAAAGCACGACACAATTTTCTTATATAAAAATGGTTTAGAACATATTTTTAATGGAGAAGATGAAAATGTTACAACTGAGAGAAAATCGAATTCTCATATGCGTTCAAAAATAGATGCTGACGGCAGAGAATATCAAGAAAAGACAGATAAAAAATCAGGTAAAGTTTATATATATTATGTTGATGAAGGAAAAATTCCAGAAGATTATTGGACAGATATAGAACAATTAAACAGAGAAGATTCTGAAAGAAGAGATTATTCAACTCAAAAACCAGAAAAATTATTAAAAAGAATAATTGGAGCTAGTAGTAACAAAAATATGGTAGTTGCAGATTTCTTTGGTGGCAGCGGTGTTACTGCAAAAGTTGCCAATGAGTTAGGCAGAAAATTTATTCATTGCGACGTAGGTATCAATTCTATTCAAACTATTAGAGATAGATTAATTGCCGAAAAAGCAAACTTTACTATAAAAGAGGTTAAAGATGGTGTAAACTTATTTAGAAACCCGCAACAAACTATGGATAAGTTAGGCTCATTGATCACTGGTTTACAAAAAAATGTAGAAGGAGTTTCTAAATTTTGGTTGGGTGCTATTAGCGATAGTAAATTGGGTACAATTCCTGTTTATGTTCCTGACTTGATAGACAGCAAACAAAAATTGTTGGATATTCCAACCATCAACAAAATCATCAATCAAGAAATTTCAAATCTTGACATTACGGTTAAAAAAATTATTGTCTATTATATTGATATTGATGATGAAAAAGAACTTCGAAAATTCATTAAAGAAAACAACGCTACCGCAGTCGATGTTGAATTGAAAGACCTTAAAAACGTTTTGCACGAAACGGTAGTTAATGATGAAGTTTCTTTTACTTGCAACAAAGTAGCTCTAACCAACGAAATCAAAAACTTGTTTGATGCCGATGAGTCTAAAGAAGTTTATATTGTTGAAATAAACAAATTGGTAAGCGACCGTTTGCAACAAAAAATAAACGAGTTTAACGAAAAAGGAAATCTACAATCGCTCAATAGTGGTAAAATCTTTAATCCAATAGACATCAGTGAAGAAGGATTAGAATTGATAGAATTAATTTCGTTAGATTGTAAAAATAGTGTTGGCGAATGGTTTAGCTCCACCGAAATCAAAATTGATAAATTAGGTTATGTGATTTACAAAGGAGAAAAATCAAAAGACTTTTGGAACGGCAAAATAAATTCAAAAGAAAAACCATTGCGCATAAAAGTTAGAAATATTAGTGGTGATGAGTTTGTTTCATTGGTTTAATTGGTTTGGTAATACTATATTTTACAAGTAAAAACAAATTGCTTCTGAAGTTTTTTATAAAAATAAAAAAATATGAAAATAAGTATAAAGAATGATATTTCTTATTTAGAAATTGAAAAGGCATACAAGGATTTAAAAAAATCTTCAAATGTAGATTTATACATTCCTGCA
>JAYVKR010000166.1:0-8360 GCA_043768185.1 Flavobacterium sp. | reverse complement strand
AGAACATCAAGATTGGTTATGAATTTAATTTTACTACAAAACGGATTTGTAATTGCCAATATAAAAGGAGATTACGAATCTAGAATGAAGTATTACAATGCGCTAGAAATTGCACAAACTAAAGGAAATAATCAAGATTTTTTACTATTTATTGCAACTATAGAAAAAGAATGTTTAGAACGTTATTTAAGTATAATTAGTCAGTAATTTTAAAACAAAAACCCATTAAAAATATATTCTTAATGGGTTTTTTATTTATATTAAAATTGTGTCTATTTAAATCCAACAATTTGTTCTTCTGTAGCAATAATTTCATCTACATATTTTTTATAATCGGCATATTCTGTAACCGTAATATTATCCCAAGGTGTTGCTACAGTTCGTACAACTTTTAAAGAATTTGGCTTAACCAATTCAAATTTTATATCATACTTATGATTTTTATATTGGTATGATTTATTTTCTGGAACTTCTGTAAACTTTTGATTTTCTGGAATATTCAATACAATTGTATTGTTATAATTTAAACTGTTTTCATAACTAAAATATTGAATATCGTACTTTCTTGTTTCAAGCGCAATAATATCTCTTGTGTACACTTTGTCAAGAAATGGAAGTTCTGTAATTTTTAAATTTCCAACAGATTTTAATTTTTCGGCAATAGAAAACTTAGTTTCAAAGGTAATGTCTTTGTCAAATGTTTCATTAGTAATAATTTTTGCCGATTGAAGTGTTACTACTTTTTTAGTATTGTTATTGTATTCTTCTTCAATTTTTTTCTTTCTTACATCTTCTGTAGTTGCAGTAGAAAACAATTCATTATAGTATGATTTATTTGATCCTTGAACTGTAAATGTATTGGTAAACGTTTTAGATTTATCGTCAATATTAATTACAGTTGTTGTAGAATTTACATTTTTTACAGCATTGTCAAACGGAATATTAATAATTTTAGATTTCTCATTCTCTGCTTTGTCAAAAGAAATTACTAGTGCATTTGCTTTATGTAATGAATTTGGTAATGCTTTAAATGGCAAATATTTATCTGTAAGTTCCAAGAAAAAATCTTTTCCATCAAGAACAACTTTTACAATACAATGGTTAAAATCATTAGATGGAAGCAACATAGATGTAAATCCGTTATCGTTGGTTGTTACCAAAACCAAATTGGCTTTTAAACCTGCAAGTTCGCTAAATGCAACAAAAAGTGTTGATACATCTTTACAATCGCCAAGTTTTGTAGTTATAGTTTTAGATGGTTTTTGAGGAACGTAACCACTTTGTCTAAAATCTAATGAACTGTATGTTATGTTATTTCCAATATATGCATATATTTTTTTAGCAATTTCTTCTTGCGACATTCCAGCAACTCCTTTTGGAAAAATTTCTGCAAATGTTGATTTAGTTATTTTATCAATTTTTAAACTTTTCTTCACTAAATCTGAATACCAATTAGAAATTTCTTTCCAAGTTTTAATGGTAGAAATTCTAATTGTATTAGTTAAATCGCTGTATGCTGGTGAGTAGGATTCGTTTAAAGCCATTGCCGGAACGTTAGTTCTTTTCCAAATCATACAGGTTTTATTGTTTACTTTTTTAGTTGTAAATGGTACTGTTCCGTTTATAAAATCGGATACATATTCTGTTCCTTGCGGATAAATAAATCCAAATATTGCTTCAACTTCTGGATACGAACTATTAAAATAACAAGATAAATCGAAATCTTTATAAAATCTTCCTGATGCATTTTCATATCGTTCATATTGAATAAAAATTACATCACCCACTTTTAAATCGGTAAAAACTAAAGTTCCATCACCTTCTTCTGCTGGCACAATTGAACCATCAATTTTTACTATTTCCGATTTTAAAATGGTATTGCTGTAAGAATCCATAGAATATTCTTTCATTTCTTCAATTCCTTTCTCTGAAGTAATTTCGTAAACAAAATTTACCTTAGATTTTCTTCCTCCTTCTGGTAAAACATTTACAATATATTCATCTAGCAAGGTTGTAACACCATAATCGCCTTTTAATGTGGTGTTTCTTCTTTGTTTAATTAATTTGTAAACATCTTTAGTAGCTACTTCATCAATTTCATCTGGAGTTTTTGTAATATCATACAATTGTTTTCTTAAACTACTGTTTCCAGAATCGTGAGATAATGATTGTCTAAAATATTTTTCTGCTTCTGCCAATTTATTTTGATTGTTATAAACACTTCCTTTTACCTTCATTAACGAAAATGAATACGGATAATTTAACAATGCTCTATCAATCTCTTTATGTGCTTCTTCATAGCGTTTATCATCAATTAAAATTTCAATATAATCTTTTCTAACTCCATTAGAATAGGCATATCTTTCTTTAATTTCTTTAACTATTTTTTCTACATCTTGTTTTCTATTAGCATCTTTATAATATCCGATAAGTAGATTTAAAGCGGTTAAATTATCTTTTTTTGCTACTAAATCTTCAAGCATTTTAATTGTTATTGCTTTGTCATTTTTTAAACTTTCATAAACTCCAGAAAAAGAAGTAACATAAAATTCATTATTATTAGACTTGGCAAATAACTCTTCAACTCCTTTTAACATTAAATTTAAATCAGATTTTCTTGATGCTAATATAAAATCATACAATATGGTAACCATGTCAGATTTTATGGTTTTAGCTTTGTCTCTAAATTTTTCTAACTCAACAATATTGGCACTTTTTAACCATTCTTCATCTTGCACTTTCTTTAAAATAGTGTAGTAATAATTTTCATCATTTACTTCCATATTTTTAGCAATTTCTTCTACTTTTTGTGCTTCTTTTTTATTAGAATAATTGGTCATTTGCATCACTTGAATTAATGATGACTTTGGATATTTCTTTACTAAATTTTCTAAAACATCAAATGCTAAATCGTTTTTACTATTGTTAGAATACGCTTCAAAAAGTAAAATTTGATATAATACGTTATCTGGATTTGCAGTTATTTTACTTTTAAAATATTCTTCAAAATCTGGATTTACTTCAACTGGATTTAGTTTTTCTAAAGTTGATTTATTGTAGGTTTTAAAGGTGTTGTAATATTTTAAATCATTAATTTTTACACTGTTTTCATCTGTTAACGACATAAAAAAATTGTCATTACTAGAGTTTGTAGAAAATTTTACCAATAATCTATTTGTACCTTTTGACAAATTAAATTTTAACTTAAACGCATTTAAATCGGTATTTTCTGCCGTGTTATTTACATATATTTCTACGTCATTTACAAAAATTTTAATTGATGAACTTGTACCAAAATTTAATTGCACTGTTTTATCAACCAAAGACTCAATAAATACTTGCGAATAGATGATTCCGTTACCATATTCTGATTCGTTAGTATAAAAATGATATCCTTCATTTTGTTTATCTACAGGAATATACCAACCCACTTTTCCGTTACTGTTAGCATTAAAAAGCTTATCATTATTAGCATACAATTCTGGTTCGTATTCTGTCTCTAAACCACTATCATTAAGATTCTCAAAAACACCACAATACTGCCAATCTTCTATGGCGTTTAACTTTTTCATTTGACTGTAATAACCATCAAGATTTTTACGCTTTCTATCGCAAATTCCTTTGTAATAAATAACCAATAAATCATTAGAAAATGTTTCGCTTGCTGCTAAAAAATCAATTTTTTTATAGGTAAAATCGTTAAAACCATTTGCTACAGAATTATCCATTAAAAATGGTTTGTACCACAACGGATATAAATATTCTTTTTGTTTACAGGTAGCAATAAATTTTTGAAGATAAGCATCATCAAATGAGAGTTGTCCTAATTCATATTGTAACATACCATCTAAAACTAAGTAATCTATATTGGTAGAAATTTTAGATTTTAATTCTTTGTCAAATAATTTACGTGCATCTTCACGTTTATTGCCTAACAATAAATCCCAAACCTTTTTTTCGGCTGTTTGAGCAAATGAAATTGATACAAATAACAAGCAAATAATAATAATTTTCTTCATTGATTCTTAAGGTTTTATAATTTTTTGGTAATTGTTTTTTTATTTATAAATTGTTGTCGAATATACAAATTTTAGATAAAAATTTGTAATTTTAATTTTTATTTTCTAATAATGGAACAAATTTAAAATCTCCAAATTCGTGTTTCTCAAATTGGGTTTCGTTTTTTCTAATTAACATGGTCATTATTTGCTCTTTTTCGCCAAGCGGAATAACTAGCTTTCCTCCTATTTTTAATTGAGCCATAAGTGGTTGTGGAATAATTGGTGCACCAGCAGTAACAATAATACTATCAAAAGGTGCGTAATTGGGTAAACCTTTATAACCATCGCCAAATGATAAATGCTTTGGTCTAATTCCTAATTTTGGTAATAATAATGAGGTTGTTTTAAATAATTCATTTTGACGTTCTACCGAATATACTTTTGCGCCAAGCAAACATAAAACCGCAGTTTGATAACCACTTCCAGTTCCAATTTCTAGAATTTTATTTTCTTTTTTTACATCTAATAACTGACTTTGAAAGGCAACAGTATAAGGTTGCGAAATAGTTTGACCTGCACCAATAGGAAATGCTTTATCTTGATAGGCAAAATCTTCAAAACTTGAATTTAAAAATAAATGTCGCGGAATTTTTTTTATAGCTTCCAATACGTTTTTATCAGTAATTCCTTTGTCTTCTAGAATTTTAGCAAGTTGATTTCTAAGTCCTTGATGCTTGTTAGTATTATTCAATTGTATAGTAAATTAGGTTTCGTAAAATAACATTAAAAATATGAATTTTCAAATTGCAAAGCTCACATTTAATGTATTTATTTTTCAATTGGAATTTAAAATTTCAATATTGTAATTTCTTATATAATTTGTACTTTTGATAAAATTTAATTTTATGCTTAAAGTTGGCGTTTTGGGTGCTGGTCATCTTGGAAAAATACATTTACGATTATTACAACAATCTGAAAAATATGAATTGGTTGGTTTTTATGATGAAAATCACGAAAGTGGAGCCAAAATTGAAGCTGAATTTGGTTACAAACAATTTGATACCATTGCAAGATTACTTCATGCGGTTGATGTTATTGATATTGTTACTCCTACACTTTCTCATTACAAATGTGCCAAAGTTGCTATAAAAAGTGGTAAAAACGTTTTTATAGAAAAACCAATTGCAACTACAGTTCTTGAAGCCGAAGAAATTATTGCTTTGGCAAAAGAATATAACGTTAAAGGACAAGTTGGTCACGTTGAACGATTTAATCCTGCGTTTACTGCTGTAAAAAATATGATTGAAAATCCAATGTTTATAGAAACGCATCGCTTGGCAGAATTTAATCCTCGTGGTACAGATGTTCCTGTAGTTTTAGATTTAATGATTCACGATATTGATGCCATTTTAAGTGTTGTAAAAAGCAAAGTAAAAGCAGTTCACGCAAGCGGAGTTTCTGTTTTAAGTCAGTCTCCAGATATTGCTAATGCTAGAATTGAATTTGAAAATGGTTGTGTTGCCAATATTACTTCTAGTAGAATTTCTATGAAAAACATGCGTAAATCACGTTTTTTTCAAAAAGACGCATACATTTCTGTTGATTATTTAGATAAGGTTTGCGAAGTTGTAAAAATGAAAGAAGCACCAGAAGTTCCAGGCGATTTTGATATGATTTTACAAAATGCCGAAGGCGATAAAAAACAAATTTATTTTGCTAATCCAGAAGTTGAACCAAATAATGCCATTCTAGATGAATTAGAATCATTTGCAGATGCGATAAATAATAATTCTACTCCAATTGTAACATTAGAAGATGGAACAGAAGCTTTGCGAGTTGCTTACATGATTATTGATTCAATGAATGAAAAATAAAAATTAAACCTTTAAGCTATTAAGAAAAATTAAGACTTAATCAAACTTAATCTTAATGATTTAAAATTTTTTTAATAAAAAACAAATGAACCTTTCTCAAAACATAATTCTCGAAATTAAATCTTTAATTGCTCAAGCAAAAGAAGGTGCAATTCGTTCGGTAGATCATCATCGAACTGTTATGTATTGGCATATTGGCGAACGAATTTTTAACGAAGAACAACAAGGAAAAGACCGAGCAGATTATGGTAATTATTTAATAAAATATTTGTCTGAAGAACTTCAACCTGAATTTGGAAGCGGATTTTCTTATAGACAATTAGAGTTGATGCGTCAATTTTATAGAACATTTCCAATTGCGAACTCACTGCGTTCGCAATTGAGTTGGACACATTACAGATTATTATTACGTGTTGATAATGAGGATAAAAGAGAATATTATATAGCTGAAACAACAAAAAATAATTGGTCTGTTCGTCAAATGGAACGACAAATAAATAGTCAATTATTTGAAAGATTATTATTAAGTAATGACAAAGAAAGTGTTTTGGCTGTAGCCAGAAATGAAGTTATTCCAACCAATCCAAATGAAATTATAAAAGATCCATTAATATTAGAATTTTTAGGATTACAAAGAGAAAGTGCTTATTATGAAAAAGATTTTGAACAAGCAATAATTACCAATCTTCAAGATTTTCTTTTAGAATTAGGTAACGGATTTTCATTTGTTTCTCGTCAAAAAAGAATTCATCTTGATGGTGATGAATTTTTTATAGATTTGGTTTTTTATAATCGTTTACTTCAGTGTTTTGTGTTATTTGAAATAAAAACTCACAAATTAACTCACGAAGATTTAGGTCAACTTCAAATGTATGTTAATTATTATGATAGAGTAGAAAAAGTAGCACATGAAAAACCAACTATTGGAATTTTACTTTGTGCAGATAAAAATGACGCAGTTGTAAAATATTCATTACCAGAAAGCAACAATTCTATTTTGGCAAGTCAGTACCAATTATATCTTCCAACCGAAGAACAATTACTGACCGAAATTAGAAAAGAAATACAAATTTTAAAACTTACAAACTAAAAAAAACAATGAAAACAATAGCAGTAATTGGTGCAGGAACAATGGGAAACGGAATAGCTCATACTTTTGCTCAAAGCGGTTTTACCGTAAAATTAATAGATATTTCTGAAAAATCACTCGAAAAAGGAATGGCAACTATTGCATCCAACCTTGATAGAATGGTAACAAAAGGAACTATTACAGAAGAAGACAAACACAAAACAATTTCTAACATAATAACATATACTGATATTAAAGATGGAGTTGTTGGAACAGATTTAGTTGTAGAAGCTGCAACAGAAAATGTAATATTAAAACTAAACATCTTTAAGCAATTGAGTGAAGTTTGCGATCATAATGTGATTTTGGCAACAAATACTTCATCAATTTCTATTACACAAATTGCGGCACAAGTTATTCATCCAGAACGTGTTATTGGAATGCATTTTATGAATCCGGTTCCAATTATGAAATTGGTAGAAATTATTCGTGGTTATTCTACGTCTAATGAAGTGACTAAAACCATAATGGATTTATCAGAAAAATTAGGAAAAACTCCAACAGAAGTTAACGATTATCCAGGATTTGTAGCCAACAGAATATTAATGCCAATGATTAACGAAGCTATAGAAACATTATACAATAAAGTAGCTGGCGTTCAAGAAATTGATACGGTAATGAAACTCGGAATGGGACATCCAATGGGACCATTACAATTGGCAGATTTTATTGGTCTTGATGTTTGTCTATCAATATTAAATGTGATGTACGACGGTTTTAAAAATCCAAAATATGCTCCTTGCCCACTTTTAGTAAATATGGTTATGGCTGGAAAACTAGGTATAAAATCTGGTGAAGGTTTTTATGATTATGCTGAAAGTAAAAAAGCAGAGAAAATTGCAAAGCAATTTTTAAAATAGTGTTCAGTTTTTCAGTAATCAGTTAGCAAATACTGAATACTGAATACTGAATACTGAACATTAATTAAATATGAGTAAAATAATTCCATTTAAAGCAGTTCGACCTACACCAGATAAAATTGGTTTGGTAACTTGTAGAAATTACGATGATTACAGTCAAGCCGAATTGGCATCATGGTTAAATTTTAATCCGTATTCGTTTTTACACGTTATAAATCCTGCGTTTGTGCATTCCCAAAAAATTACTTTAGACAAACGCTTTAAAGGTGTTGCGCATAAATATCAAGATTTTAAAAACGATAATGTGTTTTTGCAAGAAGATAAAGCTGTGTTTTATTTGTATCAAATTGTTACAAAAAATAATACTTTTATTGGCATTGTTGCAGGTACATCTATCGAAGATTATAAAAATAATGTGATAAAAAAACACGAAGATACATTGCAATATCGTGTAGAATTATTTAAAGATTATTTGCATCAAACTAGTTTTAATACT
>JAYVKR010000165.1:0-2238 GCA_043768185.1 Flavobacterium sp. | reverse complement strand
CGATTTTTCTAAAGGTGATGCCGACGTTTTGCGTAAAGCAATGGGAAAAAAACAAAAAGAGGTTTTAGATAAAATGAAACCCAAATTCATCGCGCAAGCCGAAGCTAAAGGACACAGCGCAGATAAACTAGAAAAAATTTGGAAAGATTGGGAAGCATTTGCAGAATATGCCTTTAATAAATCGCATTCAACATGTTACGCTTGGATTGCTTATCAAACTACCTATTTAAAAGCGAATTATCCTGCAGAATATATGGCTGCGGTTTTAAGTAATAATATGAGCGATATTAAGCAAGTTTCGTTCTTTATGGAAGAATGCAAGCGAATGGGATTGAAAGTTCTTGGTCCAGATGTAAACGAATCTTTTTATAAATTCACCGTAAACAATGACTACGCAGTTCGTTTTGGAATTGGCGCAGTAAAAGGTGTTGGTGCAAATGCAGTTGATACCATTGTTCAAAATAGAAAAGATGCACCTTATAAATCTATTTTTGATTTAGCCAAAAAAATAGACCTTCGTGCAGCCAATAAAAAAGCATTTGAAAGTTTAGCTTTTGCTGGAGGTTTTGATTGTTTTGAAAATACACACAGAGCACAATATTTTCATATTGAAGGCGAAGGAATAACTTTTTACGAAAAGGCAATTCGTTATGGTTCTAAATTTCAAGAGAATGAAAATTCGTCGCAAGTAAGTTTATTTGGCGAAGCTAGTGATGTTCAAATTGCCGAACCAATTGTGCCACCTTGTGAAGAATGGAGTACAATGGAAAAATTGGCTAAAGAAAAAGAAGTGGTTGGAATTTACATTTCTGGTCATCCGCTTGACGATTATAAATATGAAATGAGTCAGTTTTGTAATGTAAAATTGATACAACTTAAAAGTTTAGACAATTTAATTGGTAAGAGTTTAACCTTTGGCGGTATTGTAACTAATGTGCAATACAGAACTGGAAAAAACGGAAAAGATTGGGCAATGTTCACTTTAGAAGGTTACGATGAAAGTCACGATTTTAGAATTTTTAACGAAGAGTATTTAAAATTTAGACATTTTCTAGTTAATAATCAATTTATTTATTTCAAAATTGGCGTAAAAGATGGTTGGGTAAATAGAGAAACAGGTAAAAAATCGGATCCACAAATTTCGTTTCAAGATGCTAAATTATTGGCAGATGTGTTGCCAACATTTGCCAAAAAGTTATCCATTCAATTAAATATTTACGATTTAAAACAGCATTTAATTCAACAATTAAACGAAGTTTTTAAAGCCAATGAAGGCGATAAAATTGTGAATTTTGAAGTTGTGGAAACAGAATTAGTTGCAAAATCTGAAGAAATAGTAAAAAGTATTGAGCCAGTTTTACTTGCTTCAAATGAAGATGAAATTGATATTGAAAATCTTGATGTGAATGAAAATCTTGAAGAAGAAGATATTGCTGAAATTGCTCCAATTGCTACAGAACAAGTTAGAAAAATTACAACTTTAGATATGTCTAGCAGAAGATTGAAGGTTAAAATTTCTAATGAGTTATTAACTGAATTGGAGAATTTGGAGGTTGAATTTAGATTGAATTAAAATTCTTACTTTTGGAAAAAGAAAAATATGGCAAAAAAAATAACTTACGATAAAGAATTACGCGATTTACAAAAATATATTGAAAGTAATGAAAACGAAGATGCTAAACGTCATTTATTGTACCCATTATTTACGAAAGTTTTCCCCAATAAATTTAGTATCGAATCTGCTTTAAATACTCACGGTGCAGATGGATATGTTGAAGGAAAATTGATAGTTGAAGCTAAAACTAATTTCTCTCAATGGCTTGAAGGTTTTTATCAAGCATTACATTATAAAAAGAAATATGGCTTGTCTTATAATTCTATTATGGTTATAAGTCACGAATTTTGTGCCATTTGGAAAATTAAAAACCTACCAGAATTTGCAGTAATAATGTCAAATACTGCCGATGCAAATGTTGCACCAAGCACAATTGGTAAATTAAATGCCAGCAAGACTCAAAAAGCAAATGCAGTTTTAGTTAAAGAATCTGCTCAATATTGGTTAGATCCTAAAGATTTAAAAGGAGAATTATTTAATGGTAGAAAAAGTTTAATTACTGAAACTTACGAAATTTTAAAGGTTTTAAATAATTTAGATTCAGAAAGAATATTAGTAAATAAACATAATTTTATTCATAATATTGAGAGAATGAAATTGTTTTTTGAACATCCAATTGATGC
>JAYVKR010000164.1:0-9614 GCA_043768185.1 Flavobacterium sp. | reverse complement strand
AGATTTTTTTAGTAAAGACAAGTGACCATTGTGCAAAGCACCCATTGTTGGTACAAATCCTATTGTAGAATTAATACTACCAAGACATGATAAATATTTGTTTAAACTTGCTTTATTGTTAAAAATTTGCATTGGCTTTTATTTGAAATAGGGTACAAACTTACTATTTTAGTAAATAACTGCATAAATTTTTGTAATTTTGCCTGCTTTTATTTTAAATAAATAAACATAATACTGTAATGGAAGACAAGCGAATCTTGTATGTATCATCTGAAGTGGTGCCTTATTTAGCAGAGAACGAAGTTTCTCTTATGTCGTACGATGTACCAAAAATGATTAACGATCAAGGCGGACAAATTCGTATTTTTATGCCAAGATATGGTAATATTAATGAAAGAAGACATCAATTGCACGAAGTAATTCGACTTTCTGGAATGAATTTAGTTGTTAATGATATAGATATGCCATTAATTATTAAAGTAGCATCAATTCCTAAAGAAAGAATTCAGGTTTATTTTATTGACAATGATGAATATTTTAAAAGAAAAGCAACTTTTTCTGATGAAGATGGAGTTTTATATCCAGATAATGATGAACGTGCTATTTTCTTTGCAAAAGGAGTTGTAGAAACGGTTAAAAAATTAAATTGGGTTCCAGATATTATTCATGTTCACGGTTGGATGGCTTCAATGCTTCCAGTTTACATGAAGCATTTTTACAAAGACGAAGCATTGTTTTCTCAAACTAAAATTGTTAGTTCGGTTTACGCACAATCATTTGACGGAAGTCTAGATGTTGAAATGATAAACAAAGTAAAATTTGATGGAATACCTTCAAATGCTGTTGAAAATCTAGAAACACCTGATTATGAGAATTTAATTAAAACTTCTATCCAGCATTCTGATGCAGTAATAATTGCTAGCGAAAACCTATCGTCAAGTTTAACAAAATTTATAGAATCTTCAGGCAAACCTTTTTTACCTTTCGCACCGAAAGAAGAATTTGCAGCAGCATATACTTCATTTTATAAAAATATGCTATAATTATAATTACAAAAACATGAAATTTAATTTCTTTTTTAAATCATTTATTCTTGGATTACTAGTACTTTTCGTTGCATCATGCGATAAAGAATTTACAGACATTGGTGCAGATATTATTGGAGACAATCACTATGGTTTAGACAGTATTCCTAGTCCTGTGATTGCTTATAATCAAAATTTTGGAGCTGTTCAAACCAATAATTTACCCATAAATTCTTTAGGTGTTTACAACAATCCAGTTTTTGGAAAAACAACGGCTAGTTTTATAACTCAAGTAGAATTGGCATCGGTAAACCCAACATTTTTTGATCCACCTACTTTAGCAGAAATTGATTCAGTTTATTTATATGTACCTTATTTTTCTACATTTGAAAGTACAGATGTTACCTCTGGAGATAGTTCTTATAAATTAGATTCTATTCAAAAAAACAATTCAAACTTAGCAAACAATAAAATTAAATTAAGTGTTTATGAAAACAATTATTATTTAAGAAGTTTAGATGCTGATACAGGTTTTACACAAGCACAAAAATATTTTTCAGATCAGCAACCAGATTTTGAAGCAGCAATTGCAAATGGTGGAAACAGATTAAATGATGCAACTGATGTAAGTCAAAACGATCAATTTGAATTTAAAGCTACACAAATAAAGTTTTATAAAAACGATGCTAGTGGAAATCCAGCAACAACAACAGTAAGAGAACGTCTTGCGCCTGGAATGTTTTTAATGTTAAATAAAGAATTTTTTAAAAATAAAATTACTGATGCATCAGCAGATAAATTAATAAACAATAACAGTTTTAAAGAATATTTTAGAAGTTTATTTTTTAAAGTGGAAAATGCAACTGGTTCACCTAATGATGGAGCTATGGCAAAATTAAATTTTGCTCAAGGAAAAATTACAATAATTTATAGAGACCAAATTTCGTCAACTAATATTCAAAAAGAAAAAAAATCGTTGGTTTTAAATTTATCTGGAAATACAGTTAACACATTAAATACTACATGGACAAATCCTGTAACTTCACCAAACACAACTGTTGGAGACAATGATTTATATTTAAAAGGTGGAGCTGGTTCAATGGCAGTTCTTGAATTATTTGGCGGACAAACTAATGATAATTCTACTTTATTAAATAGTTTAAGAAGTCAAAATGTTTTAATAAATGATGCTTACTTGGTTTTTTATATCAACAAACCATTGTTAGGAACTGTTGCTCCAGAACCTAACAGAATTTTTCTTTATGATTTTACAAATAAAAGACCGCTTCTAGATTATTTTACAGATTTTACAACAAGTCCTAAACCAAAGTATGGTAAATTTATTCATGGTGGAATTATAGAAAAAGAAACCGATGGAAGAGGAACTAAATATAAAATTAGAATTACCAATCACATTAAAAATCTTGTAAAATATGGTGGTTCTTTTGTTGCAAAAGATTCTACAAATGTAAAATTAGGATTGGTAGTTACAGAAAATATCAACAATGCAAGTAACGCCAATTTAAAAAATCCATTTACAACTAGTGGAATTACAAATAGATTTACTCCTGTAATGTCTGTAATAAATGAACTAGGAACTGTACTTTATGGAACAGGAATTGGTACACCAGAAGCAAAGAAAATTAAGTTAGAAATTTATTATACCAAACCTGATTAATTAAAAAATTATGTGTGGAATTGTTGGATACATTGGTCATAGAGAAGCATATCCTATAATAATAAAAGGATTAAAACGTCTAGAATATAGAGGTTATGATAGTGCAGGAATTATGCTTTTTGACGGAACAGATTTAAAAGTCTCAAAAACTAAAGGTAAAGTTTCAGATCTTGAAGAAAAATCTAAAGAAATTGAAACCAATGGCACCATTGGAATGGGACATACTCGTTGGGCAACTCATGGTGTTCCTAATGATATAAATTCGCATCCACATTTATCCAATTCTGGAAATTTAGCAATAATTCATAACGGAATTATAGAAAATTACGAGCCATTAAAAAAAGAATTAATCAATAGAGGTTACACTTTTAAATCGGATACAGATACAGAAGTTCTTATAAATCTTATTGAAGATGTTCAGAAAAAAGATAATTTAAAACTTGGTAAAGCAGTTCAGGTTGCATTAAACCAAGTTGTTGGCGCTTATGCGATTTGTGTTTTTGACAAACAAAAACCAGATGAAATTGTGGTAGCAAGATTAGGAAGTCCATTAGCAATTGGAGTTGGAGAAAATGAATATTTTATTGCGTCAGATGCATCTCCATTTATAGAATATACTTCTAATGCAATATATCTTGAAGACGAAGAAATGGCAATTGTGCGCTTACACAAACCATTAAAAATTAGAAAAATAAAAGACGATTCATTAGTTGATCCTTACGTTCAAGAATTACAAATGAATTTAGAGCAAATAGAAAAAGGTGGTTACGAACATTTCATGTTAAAAGAAATTTACGAACAACCTAATGTTATAAAAGACACTTACAGAGGAAGACTTCATGCAAGTACAGGATTAATTCAAATGTCGGGTATTGAAGATAATTTAGAAAAATTTCTTCAAGCCGAAAGAATAATTATAATTGCTTGTGGTACTTCTTGGCACGCAGGTTTGGTAGCCGAATATATTTTAGAAGAATTCGCAAGAATACCTGTTGAGGTAGAATATGCATCAGAATTTAGATATAGAAATCCTATAATAAATAAATCAGATGTAGTTATTGCCATTTCACAATCTGGAGAAACTGCAGATACTTTAGCTGCAATAAAATTAGCTAAAGAAAAAGGAGCATTTGTATTTGGAGTTTGTAATGTTGTAGGTTCATCAATTTCTAGAGAAACCCACGCTGGAGCTTATACTCACGCAGGACCAGAAATTGGAGTTGCATCTACAAAGGCATTCACAACTCAAATCACGGTTTTAACAATGATAGCTTTGCGTCTTGCTAAAGCTAAAGGTACACTGACTAATTCAGATTATTTTAGATATCTTCAAGAACTAGAATTAATTCCAGAAAAAGTATCAGAAGCTTTAAAAACCAATGATATTGCTAAACAAATTGCAGCAATTTATAAAGACGCACCAAACTGTCTATATCTAGGAAGAGGTTATAATTTTCCAGTAGCTTTAGAAGGCGCATTAAAATTAAAAGAAATATCATACATTCACGCCGAAGGTTATCCTGCAGCCGAGATGAAACATGGTCCAATTGCATTAATTGATGACAAAATGCCAGTTGTTGTAATTGCTCCTAAACAAGGTCATTATGATAAAGTAGTAAGTAACATTCAAGAAATAAAATCTAGAAGCGGAAAAATAATTGCAGTAGTTACAAAAGGTGATACTCAAGTAAAAAACCTTGCAGATCATGTAATAGAAATTCCAGAAACATCAGATGCATTATCACCATTATTAACTACAATTCCATTACAACTTTTATCCTATCATATTGCTGTTATGAGAGGTTGTAATGTTGACCAACCAAGAAATTTAGCAAAGTCGGTAACAGTAGAATAAATGACTATTATACTTTATGTAATATAAGCGAGAATTATTTCTCGCTTTTTTTGTATTTATTTTTTATTTTTTTAATTATGATAAATTTAATAAAAATCTAAATTTTATATGTATGCATAGTAAATTTATCTAATTATTATTAAAATGTTAAGAAAAGTTTAAAATTATTAAATTATCAAATAAACAGTAATACCTATTTTAAAATATAGATAGTGAAAATAAATTGCACTTTTTTAAGTAATATAAAAAATAGTTGTATTTTGGCTACTTAAACCAACAAAATTTATACCTAATGAAAATTTATTATTTTATTTTGACACTGTTTTTTTGTAGCATTTCTTTTGCACAAACTACAGTTTCAGGTTCGATAAAAGACAGTAAAAACGAACCAGTTCCTGGTGCCAACATCAAAATAGTTGGAGACAATTCAGGAACTATTGCTGATGGAGACGGAAAATTCACTTTAAAAACTTCTAAAAAACCACCTTTTACGGTAGAAGTTACAAGTGTAGGTTACACTTCTCAAAAAGTTCAAGTAACATCAGACAATCAATCACTTGATGTGGTTATGCAATCTGAAGATACAAAGCTTGATGAAATTGTAATTTCTGCTTCAAGAACTCCAGAAAGAATAAAAGAATCTCCTGTTACAATAGAAAGAATGGGAGTAAAAGATATTAAAAAATCTGCCTCTCCAACATTCTATGACGGATTAGAAAATCTTAAAGAAGTTCAAATGAATACAAGTAGTATGTCATTCAAATCTATCAACACACGTGGATTTGCAACTGTTGCTAACACAAGATTTTTACAGTTAGTAGATGGAATGGATAATTCTTCTCCTTTATTAAACTTTGTATTAGGAAATTTAATAGGAACTTCAGAAATTGATGTTCAAAGTGTTGAATTACTTCCTGGAGCATCATCTGCACTTTATGGAGCTAATGCCTTTAACGGAATTTTATTTATGAATAGTAAAAGTCCTTTCACGTCTCAAGGAATTTCTGTTTATGCTAAGTATGGTCAAACTAATCAAATTGCAGCTGGCGCAAATGAATATTATGATTATGGAGTAAGAGCTGCCAAAGCATTTACTAAACATTTTGCAGCTAAAGCCAATTTTACTTTTATGAAAGGTACAGATTGGTATGCAACAGATAATAGAGATTTAGCATTTCCAGGTAGAGATAGAAGCCATCAAAACTATAACGGTTTAAATGTTTATGGAGATGAAGTTTCTACAAACATTAGAGGTGTTGCACAAGGATTGTTTAATGCAGGTGTAATTAATGCAACACAACTTGTAGCTTTTAATGCCATTTTACCTAATGAAAACGTTTCTAGAACAGGTTATAACGAAACAGATTTAACAGATAGTAAAGTTAGAAATGCTAAGGTTGACATGTCTTTACACTTTAAGCCATTTGCTAACGATTTCGAAATTATCCTTCAAAGTAAATTTGGATTTGGAAACACAGTATATCAAGGAGCAAACAGATATTATTTAAATGACTTTTTTATGCAACAACATAAATTAGAATTTAAAGGTAAAAACTTTTTTGTAAGAGGATATTTTACAACAGAAAATGGTGGAGAATCTTATGATATGCGTTTTACAGGAATCAATATCAACAGAGCTTGGAAACAAGATAGAGTATGGTTTGGTCAATATGCAGCAACTTATGTTCAAGCAACTTTGGGTGGAGCAACGCCACAACAAGCACATGCAGCAGCAAGAAACATTTCAGACACAGGAAGATTAATTCCTGGTACAGATGCATTTAAAACTGCTTTCAATAACGTTATTGCTAATCCAGATGTTTTAACTGGTTCTAAATTAGTTGATGAATCTAAAATTTATCATTCTGATGTAAATTATAATTTTAAAGATTTAATAAAAGTTGCCGAAATTCAAGTTGGTGGATCTTATAGAAAATATGACTTAAATTCATTTGGTAGAATTTATACAGATACACCACAGTTTGGTGGAATTAAATACGATGAATACGGAGCATATACACAAGTTCAGAAAAAATTAATGGACGATAGATTAAAATTTACAGGATCAGTTCGTTATGATAAAAGTCAAAATTTTGATGGAAATTTTTCTCCAAGAGTATCTTTAGTTTATTCTGCTGGAGCAAAGAAAGACCACAATTTTAGAGGTTCATTTCAAACAGGTTTCCGTAACCCAACAACACAAGATCAATACATCGGATTTAATGTTGGTAACGCAGTATTATTAGGTTCAGCTCCAGACAATTTAGATCGTTTTAGAGAAGTTTTAAATGTTTCTACTAATGGTCAAGGATTTGCTGGCGGACCAACAGCGGTAATGACTGGTCAAAATGCCTATTTTAATTCTTACACTGCAGCATCAGCAACAGCTTTTGGAGCAGCAGTTGCAGCACAAGCTCCAGCAACAGCAGGACAATTAGCAGCAGCAATTGTAGCAGCATCACCATTATTAAAAAAGACTTCAGTTGGTTTAGTTAAACCAGAAACTGTTAAAGCTTTTGATTTAGGTTATAGAGGTCAAGTAAAAGGATTTTCTTATGATATAAATGGATACTATAATATCTATAATGACTTTATAGGAAACTTAACTGTCGTTGCTCCTTATTATGGTACTACAACAACTTCTGCAGATCCAACTGTTTTTGCACCAACTTCTCCAGCGTTTCAATCTGCTTTTGCATTAACTCAAGGAGATACGAGAGCATATCAATTATACACTAATACAGATGTTGAAATAAAATCTATTGGTTTTGGAGTTGGATTGACTAAAAAATTAATTGGAAACTTCGAATTTGGAGCAAATTACAACTATGCACAATTTGATTTCGATCAAGCACAAGATCCAAGTTTTGAAGCTGGCTTTAATACACCAAAGCACAGAGTTAAAGGATCAATAAGTAATGATAAATTATTTAAAAATTTTGGATTTAATGTAAGTGCAAGATGGAATGACGAATATTTATGGGAATCTTCATTTGCAGATGGAATGATAGATTCTGCAACTGTTCTTGATGCTCAAATAAATTATTCTTTCCCAAAAATTAAATCTACATTTAAACTTGGAGCAACCAATCTTTTTGGTAAAGAATACATTCAAGTATTAGGCGCAGGTGCAATTGGTCAACAATATTTCGCCTCTTGGACAATCAATCCTTAATTAATTAAAAATATAAAAATACAATCATGATAAAAAATTTAAAATGGTTACTATTGGTTTCATTAACCTTTGTAGCATGTAATGATGATGAAGAAACAGCAGTTGTTTCAAATTCATCAGACGGATTGCCTTTAACAGCAGGAACAGCAAATTTTTCTAAGTATGTTTCATTAGGAAATTCTTTAACTGCAGGTTTTGCAGATAATGCTTTGTTTATTCAAGGACAAAAAGATTCGTATACTAATATTTTAGCAGAACAATTTAAACTTGTTGGTGGTGGCGAATTTAAAATTCCATTAATGGCAGACAATGTTGGAGGTTTACTTTTAGGTGGTACTCAAATTCAAGGACCAAGATTATATTTTAATGGAACAGCGCCAACTCCAGTTACTGGAACTCCAACTACATCTGTAACAAATGTACTTACAGGAGGATTCAATAATATGGGTGTTCCAGGAGCAAAAAGTTTCCATTTATTATCTAATACTTATGGAAATCCAGCAGGAATAGGAACATATTCTAATCCTTATTTTGTTCGTTTTGCTTCTTCAACTTCTGCAACAATTGTTGGAGATGCTGTAACTCAAAACCCTACTTTCTTTTCATTATGGATAGGAAACAATGACGTTTTAAGCTATGCCACTTCTGGAGGAACAGGTGTAAACCAATTAGGAAATTTAAATCCTGCAACTTATGGAGGAAATGATATTACAGATCCAAATGTTTTTGCTTCTGTATACAACACTATGGTTACTAATTTAACTGCTGGTGGAGCAAAAGGTGTTGTAGCTAATATTCCTTATGTAACTTCTGTACCATTTTTTACTACAGTTCCAACCAATCCAGTTCCACTTAATGCTACAACTGCAGCACAATTAAATGTAGGTATAATTGGTCCAGTTGATGCAATATTAACTGCATTAGGTCAACCAGACAGATTAGTAACTTTAACAGCAAGTAATTCTAACCCATTATTAATTAAAGACGAATCTTTAGTAAATTTTTCTGCACAAATTACAGGTGCCTTAATTGCAAATAATGTTCCTGCTGCACAAGCTGGATTAATGGGTAATTTATACGGACAAGCAAGACATGCAAGTAATGTTGCGGGAAGTAAAGATTATATTTTATTAACTGCAAGAGGTGTAATTGGTACTACTCAAGCTGGAGTTCCAGGACCATTTAATAATATTGGAGTTACATATCCAATGGCAGATAATACAACGTTAACAGCAACAGAAACTGCAGAAGTTAAAACAGCTACAGATGCTTATAACGCTTCAATTCAAGTAATTGCTACGGCTAAAGGTTTAGCTTTTGTAAATGCTAATGCAGTTTTAAACCAAGTTGCCAATGGTGGAGTTTCTGGAAACGGTTATAATGTAACTTCTGTTTATGTAACCGGTGGAGGATTTTCTTTAGATGGAGTTCACCCAAGTCCAAGAGGATATGCTTTAATTGCTAATAAGTTTATAGAAGCTATAAATGCAACTTATGGTTCAAACTTAAAAGGAGTAAGTTTTGCAGATTCTAGAATATTATATCCAGCATCATTATAATATAAAAATTAATTATTAAATCAACCATCGAGCTCAGTTCGATGGTTTTTTTATTTATTTCAATCAGTATTTTATGTGTTTTTGAGGATAATATAAAAATAACATAAAAAAATCAACAATTACTATTGATTATTTATTTATAAAAAATTACCTTTGCACTCTGAAAAAGTAGCATTAAATTTTAAATTTCTCTTTCTCCTTTTTTATTAAAGGTTGTTGAGGTTAAATACATAAGCAATGTCAAAAGCAATAGGAAAAGTTTCTCAAATCATCGGACCAGTAGTTGATGTAGTTTTCAACAGTAAAGATGCTGAATTACCAA
>JAYVKR010000163.1:0-6169 GCA_043768185.1 Flavobacterium sp. | reverse complement strand
AATCAAGAAGTAGATGATTTACTATTTGCTTCAAAAATTTGTAAACACACAAAATCTAACACCATAGTATTTGCTAAAAATAATACTTTAATTTCTTCTGGAACTGGTCAAACTTCTCGAGTTGATGCTTTAAATCAAGCGATTGAAAAAGCAAATAATTTTGGATTTGACTTAAAAGGCGCAGTTATGGCAAGTGATGCATTTTTTCCGTTTCCGGATTGTGTAGCAATTGCAAAACACGCTGGCATTACAGCAGTTATTCAACCTGGAGGATCAATTAAAGACGAATTAAGCATAAATTATTGTAATGAAAATAAAGTTGCAATGGTATTTACAGGAACACGTCATTTTAAACATTAATTTGTTTAACTTTGCGCAACTAATTTATTAACTTTTAACCCCAAAACACAGTATGGGATTTTTTGATTTCATGACCGAGGATATTGCGATAGATCTTGGCACCGCTAATACATTAATCATTCACAATGATAAAGTTGTAATTGATAGTCCATCTATAGTTGCAAGAGATAGAATTTCTGGTAGAATAATTGCCGTAGGAAAAGAGGCAAATATGATGCAAGGAAAAACTCATGAAAACATAAAAACCATTCGTCCGTTAAAGGATGGAGTTATTGCAGATTTCGATGCGAGTGAACAAATGATAAAAATGTTTATCAAAAGTATTCCTGCATTAAAGAAAAAAATGTTTCAACCTGCACTTAGAATGGTGGTTTGTATACCGTCTGGAATTACAGAAGTTGAAATGCGTGCTGTAAAAGAAAGTTGCGAACGTGTAAACGGTAAAGAAGTATATTTAATTCACGAACCAATGGCAGCAGCAATTGGAATTGGAATAGATATTATGCAACCTAAAGGAAATATGATTGTAGATATTGGTGGTGGAACTACCGAAATTGCAGTTATTGCTCTTGGCGGAATTGTATGCGATAAATCAGTGAAAATTGCAGGTGACGTTTTTACAAACGACATTATTTATTACATGAGAACGCAACACAATTTATTTGTGGGAGAAACTACAGCCGAAAAAATAAAAATTACAATTGGTGCAGCTACAGATCAACTAGAAACTCCGCCAGATGATATGTCTGTTCAAGGAAGAGATTTACTTACTGGAAAACCAAAACAAGTAGAAGTTTCTTTTAGAGAAATTGCCAAAGCACTTGATAAATCTATTCAAAGAATTGAAGATGCAGTTATGGAAACGTTATCTCAAACACCACCAGAATTAGCAGCAGATATTTACAATACTGGAATTTATCTTGCTGGTGGAGGTTCAATGCTTCGTGGTCTTGATAAACGTATTTCTTTAAAAACAGATTTACCAGTTTACATTGCCGAAGATCCTTTAAAAGCAGTAGTTCGTGGAACAGGAATGGCTTTGAAAAACATACCAAAATTTAGAAGTATTCTTATAAAATAAATTCCAATTTTAGTAAATTCCAAATTCCAAAAATCGTTATTGCAATTTCTTTTGGGATTTGGAATTTTGAAATTTGTAACTTTTAAAAACTATGCAGCAAATATTTAATTTTATATTTAAAAACAGCCATCGAATGCTGTTTTTGCTGCTTATGGTTGTATCTATTGGGCTTACAATTCAGTCGCATTCGTATCATAAAAGTAAAATAATAAATTCTGCCAATTTTTTTACTGGTGGCGTTTATGAAAAAGTAAATTCTGTAAATGAATACTTTGATTTAAAAACTAAAAATGACGAACTAGCATTAGAAAACGGTAGATTAAAAGGTTTACTTTTTAATTTAAAAGACAGTACAAAATTGCCGCTTTTTGATTCTATAAAAGGTGTTAAAAAAACTGATATTCAAATTTCTAAAGTCATTAAAAACTCTTATGGTTCTCAAGAAAATTTTTTAACTATAAATTCTGGAAAAAAACTTGGTATTGAACCAGATATGGGAGTTATTAATAGTTTAGGAATTATTGGTATAATAGAAAACACATCTACAAATTACTCCACAGTTTTAAGTATTCTAAATGTAAAATCACAAATTAATGCTAAAATTAAAAAGTCAAATCACTTTGGATCTTTAATTTGGAATGGTAAAAATGCAGGATTTGTTCAATTAATTGATGTACCAAGATTAGCATCGGTTAAAAAAGGAGATACCATTGTAACTGGAGGACAATCGACTATCTTTCCAGAAAATATAAATATTGGAACCATTGAAAATATTTATACTGATAATCAAACAAACTTCTTTACGATAAACGTTAGATTATTTAATGATATGACCAGTTTAGATCATGTTTATATTGTTAAAAATAAAGACAAAAAAGAAATTGATGCATTAGAAAAAAATACTGTTAAAGATGAATAGTACTTTTTTATATAACCTTGCCAGATTTATATTGTTACTTGCAGCACAAGTACTTATATTTAATAATTTTAATTTTTTAGGTTATATTAATCCATTTCCTTATATATTATTTATAATTTTATATCCAGTAAATGGAAATAAATATGGACTGCTTATGGCAAGTTTTTTTTTAGGATTACTAATGGATATGTTTTGTAATTCTGGTGGAGTATTTGCAACATCTTGCGTACTTCTTGCCTTTTTACGTCCTGCTATATTTAAATTTTCATTTGGCTTAAGCTATGAATATCAAACGGTTAGAATTAATGATGTTTTAAGTCCTGGACGATTTTCTTTTATATTATTATCAGTTTTAATTCATAATTTATCTTTATTTTTAATTGAAGTATTTACCTTTGAATCTATATGGAGTATTTTGCTTAAAACTCTTTTAAGTACAGTATTCACAATCATAATTTGTATATTAATAATTTATCTAATAAAGCCAAATAAGCGATGAGAAAAGCTTTGTTGCCATCTTTAGTCATTATCGTAGCGTCTTTGCTATTGATAAGAATCTTCTTTTTGCAAATAGTTGACGATTCTTTCAAATTAAAATCTGAAAATAACGCCATCAAAATTAAATATGACTATCCAGAAAGAGGTTATATTTATGATAGAAATGGAGTACTTCTTGTAGCCAATCAATCCTCTTACGACATTATGGTTATTCCTAGAGATATGAAAAAAATAGATACATTAGAATTTTGTTCTCTACTTGCTATCACCAAAGAAGAATTTATAAAAAAAATTAAAAAAGCTCGAGTTTATAGCCCAATGTTGCCATCAGTTTTTTTACCACAGTTAAACAAATTAGAATATGCAGCATTTCAAGAAAAAATAAGAAAATTTGAAGGTTTTTATATTCAAAAGCGTTCACTTAGAGATTATCAAGATAATTTTGGTTCCAATGTTTTTGGATTTATTACTCAAGTAAACGAAAAAATAATTGAAAAAAATCCATACTATATTGGTGGCGATTTAATTGGAAAACAAGGCGTTGAGGAAAGTTATGAAATAGAACTTCGAGGTCAAAAAGGAGTAAAATATATTTTAAAAGACAAATTTAACAGAGAAATTGGACCTTATAAAGAAGGAAAATACGATACAATTTCTAAACAAGGCCAAGATTTAACCTTAACACTTGATGCCGAACTTCAAAAGTATGGCGAAGAATTAATGATAAACAAATGGGGTGGAATTGTTGCTATTGAACCAAAAACAGGAGAAATATTAGCATTAGTAACAGCACCATCTTACGATCCTGGAATTCTTGTGGGAAGACAACGATCTAAAAATTATACCTTTCTTTATAAAGATTCTATAGCCAAACCACTTTACGATAGAGGACTTTTAGCAGAATATCCTCCAGGTTCGCCATTTAAAATTTTAACTGCTTTGGTTGGTTTACAAGAAGGAGTAATAGATACCGAAACTTCGTTTGGATGTAGACGTGGTTTTAGTTATGCTCGCGGTAGATTTATGAAATGTCACGATTCTGGAGTTTCAAAATTACACAATGGAATTTACAATTCGTGTAATACCTATTTTGCCAATGTATTTATGAGAACCATAAATAAATATAAAGATCCTGCAGTTGGAGTAGATGTTTGGGCTAAACACGTTAAAAGTTTTGGTCTTGGAGATTTTATGGGAAGTGATTTGCCAACTGGTAAAAAAGGTTCAATTCCTACATCTAAAACTTATAAAAAATTGTATCCTGCTGGCGGTTGGCGAAGCACAGCAATAGTTTCTAACGCAATTGGTCAAGGAGAAATTTTAATGACTCCAATACAATTAGCTAATATGATGGCTACAGTTGCCAACAGAGGATATTATTTTACACCTCACGTAATTAAAAAAATAGAAGGAAAAGTTATAGATAAAAAGTTTAGAACCAAACATATGACAACTATAGACAGGAAAAATTTTGAACCTGTTATTAGCGGTTTGTATGATGTTTACAACCGTGGAACTGCAAGAGGTTTGGGCGTAGTTGGCATAGAAATATGCGGAAAAACTGGAACTGCAGAAAACTTTTTACGTGTAAATGGCAAACGTGTAAAACTTCAAGATCACTCTATTTTTGTGGCTTTTGCTCCAAAGGACAATCCTAAAATTGCTATTGCAGTATTTGTAGAAAACGGATATTGGGGCGCACGTTGGGCTGGACCAATTACTACATTAATGATTGAAAAATATTTAAATAAAAAAATAACACGATTAGATTTAGAAAAAAAGATGTTTAACGGAAGTTTAAAATCGCAATACGATAAATTAAGACCCAAAAAAGTTCAAGACAGTCTAACTTTAATAAAAACTAAATTACTTGACAGTATTGCCAAAATTAAACGTGAAAAAGATTCTATCAATAATAAAAAGATAGAAAAAAATAAAAAAATTGACTCTTTAAAGTCAAAAAAATAAATGAAAAATCAAAGCGTAACAAGTAATATCGATTGGATAAGTATATTCATTTACATTGCATTAGTGGCAATGGGATGGTTAAATATTTATTCGTCATCGCTTGCCAATGTTACCGAATCTAATTCTATTTTCGATTTTACCCAAATTTATGGTAAGCAATTTCTATTTATTTTATTTACAATTCCGTTAATATTTATAGTACTTTCTGTTGAAGCAAAGTTTTATGAAAAATTTTCAATAGTGATATTTGCAGTAGCATTAATATCATTAGTAGGATTATTTCTATTCGGAAAAACCATTGCAGGTCAACGATGTTGGTATGCCATAGGAAGTTTTACGTTACAACCATCAGAATTTGCCAAAGCCGCAACATCATTAGCATTAGCAAAATATTTAAGTGATGTACAAGTAAATTTAAAAGAGGTTAACAGACAAATTCAAGCATTGCTAATTATATTTTTGCCTGTATTATTAATTTTACCTCAACCAGATCCTGGAAGTGCATTAATTTACAGTGCCTTTTTTATTGTATTGTATAGAGAAGGTTTGCCTGGATGGTATTTACTAACTGGCTTTGTAGCCATAATTGTTTTTGTACTTACACTCGCAGTTGGCAATCCATTAATTGTTGTAGGTATAGCTATTTTAGCATTGGTTTTAAATTATTTTAGAACACGATTTGTAGACCGAAATATAATTATGAGTGCCATTTTACTCGTTGTAATATCAGGATTTAGTTTTTCTGTAGACTATGTATTTACCAATGTTTTTAAGCAACACCATCGCGACCGATTTAATATTTTATTAGGAAAAGAAGTAGATATGAAAGGTGTTGGATACAATACCAATCAATCTGAAATTGCAATTGGATCTGGAGGATTTTTTGGTAAAGGATATCTAGAAGGCACACAAACTAAAGGCGGATTTGTACCAGAACAACACACCGATTATATTTTTACAACCGTTGGTGAAGAATGGGGCTTTTTAGGAAACCTGTTAGTCATGAGTTTATTCGTATGTTTATTCATTAGAATTTTATATTTAGCCGAAAGACAAAAAACCCGATTTAGCCGAGTCTATGGCTATTGCGTCGCCACGTATTTATTTACCCACTTTTTTGTAAATATTGCGATGTTAATTCGTTTGTTCCCAACCATTGGCGTGCCACTACCCTTTTTCTCATATGGTGGTTCTAGTTTATGGGCATTTACCATTATGCTTTTTATCTTTATTAAGTTAGATGCGAATAAGGTAAATGAGTGGTAGGGTTAATTACTAGAAAATAAATAGACAAAACATGAATCCAATTACTAAAACAACGGTAAAAACTTTTTTTATTTCAG
>JAYVKR010000162.1:0-5348 GCA_043768185.1 Flavobacterium sp. | reverse complement strand
GAAAATCATCAGCGCAAACAACATTACAGTTCCTCATCCAATAGCGCAATTATTCTGTTAATTGGTGCTATTTTCCAAATCGCTTTCGGATTGTTGGTGTTCATTATCTCAAGCGTGTTCAACCTGTTCAAATCATCCAAATAATTATAGCGAAGTTATTGCAATTATTTCCGCTATACTGTAATATGGCTAGTAGTATATTGTAGTAAATCTATATATTTATTATTATACCTATATATAATATCAATTTATTTCTATTATTTTATTATTATTACTTATACTCATATATGTTACTTAAATAATAGTAATACAAATAACTGTAAGTATCAATAAAATATAGTACTAACAAAGATTGATATAAATAATAGTATGCGCAGTTTGCGCTATTTTAAATAAATTGAATTATTAAATATTTTATGGTCGTAGGTTCAAATCACTTGACTTTGTCAATAAAAATGACTATAATTAATAAAATTATAAAATACATAATTCTCGGTTGCTGATGGATAGCTTCCATCAGCTTCTTCTACCGAGTATAAATAATTAGAAGTAAGAAATAACGTCAGAATGATGGCGACCGAATAGAAGAATACGAATGTTTAAAAATGATTATATCGCCTATACTGGTGATACTGGAGATTTTGACCTACTCCAATACGATTACAAGTTAGCTGAATTAGCGCAACTTTTCCCGAATGTAAATTCAATCCTAGTTCCGAAAAAAGCGGAATACAACCTAAAAAAATACAGTTCTAAAGCACTTTTAAAAGAAATCGACCCCGATATTAATATTGCGGTGGAGAAATGTCTATTGGTGTTGTCCAACCTCGCCAGTACCTATTACACGGAGGATAAATGGAAACCATTAAGCTCCGTTGTGTTGCATGAGCAAACCAAATCCAACGATAATACTTTTATCTATACCAAAATACTGGATGTTCTTAAAACTGGAACAAAAACGGGCGCATTTATCGAAGTAATGACCAACGATGAAGGTGAAGAAACCTATGTTGTTGGTGAAAAATCCAAGCAGTACAAACTTGCGGAAACCTATTTAAAAGCCAAGCTAAAGGAATATATTATCCAAGATGAGGAAATTATCAAACGCAGAAACAAAAGCTATTACAGGCAACTGAAAGAAGCCAATAAGAACCCAATATGTTCCAACCTTTTCAACATCTACCCCGAAATTGATTTGCCTACAACAAAGGAACTCCTAGCCATTGGGAAGCAATTGGCAAAGGGTTACCTTACCAGAAAGGGCAAACGCCTAACAATGCGTAACAAACATCCAAACAACTACTGGAAAGATTATCACAATAGGAGCTTTGTTGAGGATAATATCGAACTATTTGAATTCTTAACCAAACGAGGTTTTATGATTCCAACCGTTGGTGATGAGCGAAGCGGTGGGCGTGTTGTTGATTCCTTTACGCTAATGCCTGCATGGATTCGTAATGAAATTACAATCAGCGGTAAAAAGCTAGTGGAGTGCGATTACACCGCATTGCATCCAAATATAGCGGTTAAACTATACGGAGGCAGTCAAAGCTTCATAACGCACCCAAAAGTAGCCGAGAAGACAGGGATAAACGAAAAAGAGGTAAAGATTGAGCATTTGAGTTTCTTCAATAAAAATTGGTATGGAATGATGGAATCACCGCTTTTTGATTACTATTCCAAAAATGAAGCTACTATGTTGGAAAACATCCGTAAAGACAAATTGGCTAACGGCTACAAAATCACTTCAAAGAAAATGTTTGCTGTTGAGGTTGATATTATGACCGATGTAATTAAATGTCTCAACTCGGTTGGTGTGTATGTTTTGTACGTTTACGATGCTCTGCTTTGCGAAGAAAAGGACAAAGCTTTGGTAATCGAAACCATGAATAGGATTATACTGGAGCATGGTGTTAAAACGTGCGTTAAAATCGATTTAAGCGATGAAATACCAACCGATGAAACCAATATCGAAAATGAAATTGAGGTCGTAAAATACAAGTTGGATGAGGTTGTAAACCTATATGAAGTATTGCCAATGTTATCGTTTAATGTTACCGATGCCATGAAAATCATATCAGATATTAATCATTCCAAAATCGAAATGAATGTTTTGGTTAAGTATATCAGCAAACAGAACAAGGAGCAAAAATATAATGATTATGATGGCGTTCCAATAACAGCGGATAAAATAACAATGCTCAAAAGCATGATACATAAATAATAAAATGATAATTTGAATCGATGAGATTAAAACAGGTTAAAGTTATAGTTCCTTTATTCCTAACATCTTAAGAAACTAATAAGTAATTTTGTTGTGTTCTATAACTAAAAATAAATAAACATGAAATTAAGCTATTCAAAACCAACAATCGAAATTCACGCAGAAGATGTTGTCGCAGTAATCCAATTGATGATATTCACGTCAATTCTTATGTATAGTTTAGGCAAAGCTTCAGGTAAGAATTAAATTTAAAGTTCAATTACATACTTACTTATATTTGCATTACAATCAGCATTATAGAATTATGATTAAATATTTGGACTGGCAAAAAAATCAATAAAGATAATTATGAAAAATAAAGTTAGCACAAATAGGAGATGATGAATGAAATGGAAGATGATATTAATACTAGAGGTTATGAATTATTTGGTCAACTTCAAATTGTAAAAGATAATTCACGGAAGGTTACTATTGAAGAAGATGATGAACGTGCTAAACTTGTTGGCGAAGTCTGTTTGGGTACATATCAAATAGCACAAGGCGAAAATCCAAAGTATTCACATCAGGATTTATTAGGTAATGCAATTGATATTACTTGTGATATTAAAGGAATGAAAATAGGTTATAATGAAACAACCTATAAAAACTTAATCGCCTTAGCAATTAGATTTCTTGATATAGATTATTTTGAAAAGTATGCAGATTATCAATTCATAGCTAAACATATTTTTGATTGGATTGTGGATTTATACGAAAAGAATCGAGCAGAATTTAATCTATACACCTACATTCAGAATGAGGTAGAAAAAGAACTTAATGATTATACATTCTACTTCAAAGTTCAGGACTTAATTATTCAAGAAGAATTTAAAGTTGGTAATGCTACTTTCACATTTAAGAAAGCAGATTACTTTGAAAATGTCTTTGATGAAATGTTAGTTGGTAGTCAGCATCTGAAACCCGAAAACAAAGCAGGTTTTGTAGATGTACATAAATCTTTCTTGAATAAAGTTTTAGTTTGTTCCACTGTCAAAGGTGTTAAAGCTAAAGCGGAACTAATCATTAAAAAAGAAGTTGAACTATCTGTAAATGCTATCAAATGTTTACTGATTACCGAATCATTGCATCCAAGGACTGAACTTTTCAATGTTGATTACTTGTATATGAATCAAAGTATGAGTAATTATTTTTCAATTACTACTTCTGCTAAAGATTTCTCAATGCACTTGGAAAGTAAAAATAGTCCAACACCAATTACAATTGATAAATTTAGATTACAGGAACTTACACAAGCAGGATTAGAAACATTTAATAATTTCTTGATTCACAAAAAGAACACAGAATTATATTATAGAACTGAATCGCAAATAAATCTACTTGGTGAAATCAATTCAACTATGGATTTATATCAAAGAGTTACTAAGCTGATTTCATTCTTTGAGAATATGATTATTCCAGTAGATAATTATACAGCAAAGGGTAAAACCTATATGAAAAATATTATTTCTATTATTGTAGCACCGAATGACCAACAGAAAATAACCACTTCTGTTTTTAAGTTGTATGACATCCGAGATAAATATTTACACAATAGAAATCAGTTGCCTATTGAACATTTGGATTTGCTTAATGTAAAAGTACTAGCTGTATTATTTCTGCTTGCGGTAGTAGATTTGAATAGAGAATTAAATACGTTAGAAGAAATGCAATTACAATTTGGTATTGAGAACAAAGTGAAACAAAAATGAAAAACACATCCTATTTAATTCTCCTAATTACAGCCATCAGTTTTGGTCAACCCAAATCTGAAAAGAAGATAGATACGTCAAAAATAAAAGAAGTTGCTTTAAAACCAACCAAAACTGATACGGTGAAGTTAAGTAACCTTTCTACTACAGCAACAGTAATTCCGATTGATAGAAATAAAGATACAAGGGTTGTAATTGTAAAAGATATTGCTAAAGACGATTACTTAAAAGTTATCATTCCAATTTTTGCTTTATTACTGGGTTTCTTTCTAAATGTATTTCTTGGATGGTTTACTAAGAGGAAGAAAATTAAAAAAACTGGTAGAACTTTTATAGCAACTTTACAATCAGTTGAAGAACTAATGCAGGTGCAGATGTATCAACTTGAATTTTTCAGTGCGGATTTAAAAAAATGTTGGTTATATGATAGTTTGGTTGTAGTTAAAGATACATTAAATGGTGAATTTCTATACTCATTTGATAGAGGTGAATTGATGGATTTTATAGAATTAAAAAATGGTTCTTACTGGATAGTTAAAATGTATCATAAGTATTGGAAAAAGAATAAAGAATATTTTTCTGAGGAAGATAAAAATCTGCTGAGAATATCCAATTTGGTTTATAATTATGTGAATCGCTTGGTTAATCAATATGAAATAATTACTAAAAAATGGGAAGCATTTGGTGATGGTGTTAAAGCAACAACTTTAAAATACAATACTGATTTTGAACAATTCACTAAAGAGTTTGGAACATTTGCCTTAAAATTAAAACAACAAGATATTGATATAACTACTAATCCAAATTATAAACCGTTGTTTGACTTTTATAAATCTTGGATTAAAGATGCTCAACAACAAGATTTCAATCCATTGATTTCAGAAGAAAATTATATACTTCCATTTAATGCGCTACTACAACAATTTAATAATGATGAAAGGATTGTACCAATGGCTCTACAATTAACTGTACTTGCAAATGATATTAAAGGGATGAATTTTGAAAGAGATTATTTTATAGCCGTTTCAAAAGATTTAGTTTTAAGGTATAAAGAATTATTAGCACAACTTCCAACAGTCATAGGACTATTAAAACCTAATAATAATTCGTAATTTAATACACTATTCTATTTTCTCTTTTTCTGTTAGGGTTATTTTTGGCTTTATAGCAGAGACATGTTAATATTAAAAATACAAACCATCTATTAGCTTGTTTTTCATTATTTTTGAAACCATTTCCATTAATGGATGCAACGAATGAGAATGATAATACTTGAATATAATTTTGATTTCAAACAAAAAGCCATATTGTTGGTGCTAATGTCATTCCCATTATTGAAGGTGTTTTCATTCTTTTATAATTTTCAAAATCTTAAA
>JAYVKR010000161.1:0-4450 GCA_043768185.1 Flavobacterium sp. | reverse complement strand
TTTTGGCTTCATACTTCTTTTGGTCAAAACATCTGTTTTTATACCTAAATATTCTTCAATTTCATCAGCCATATCGCAAAATTCAATTCCAATAAATCCGTTAAACTCCACCATAACATCAACGTCACTTTCTTCGGTTTGCTCATTTCTTGCATACGAACCGAAAATAGCAATTTTATCCAAAGGATATTTTTCCTGAAGAATGGGTTTTAAAACTGTTAATTTTGATTTAATTTCGTTTAATGTTGTCATTGAAATAAGGTTTTGACTTATTTTATTTATAACTTCTTTGTACCAATTTAACATTATCAAATACCAATTCTTCTTTGTGAAGTATTGCATCGCTTGGTTTTCCTTTGTATTCCCAAGCTGCAACGTAAGCAAAATTTTCATCATCACGTTGTGCTTCTCCATCTGCTGTTTGGTATTCTTCACGGAAATGTCCTCCACAAGATTCGTTTCTGTGCAAGGCATCTTTAGCAAACAATTCGCCAAGTTCAAGAAAATCGGCAACACGAAGAGCTTTAGACAATTCAGGGTTTAAACCGTTTTCTGTTCCTGGAACCATTACATTTTTATAAAAATCTTCTCTAATTGCTGCAATTTCATTTTGTGCTTCTACCAAACCTTCTTCATTACGTGCCATTCCAACTTTGTCCCACATAATTTTTCCTAATTTTTTATGGAAGTAATCAACTGGTTTAGTTCCTTTAGCATTCATAAGAACTTCTATTTGAGAACGTACATTGTTTTCTGCATCGATAAATTCTTGGGTTTCTGTCGAGATTTTGCCCACTTTAATATCTGGTGCTAAATAATCTCCAATAGTATATGGAAGCACAAAATATCCATCGGCCAAACCTTGCATTAATGCAGAAGCTCCAAGTCTGTTTGCACCATGATCTGAAAAATTAGCTTCTCCAATGGCAAAACAACCAGGAATTGTAGTCATTAAATTATAATCTACCCAAACGCCACCCATTGTATAATGTACTGCTGGATAAATCATCATAGGTGTTTGATATGGATTTTCGTCTACAATTTTCTCATACATTTGAAATAAATTTCCGTATTTACTGGCAACTACTTCTGTACCTAATTTTTTAATTAATGCTTCATCATTCACATCAAGATGCTTCACTTTAGCTTGATCTTTTCCGTATCTTAAAATTGCTGCGGCAAAATCTAAATAAACAGCTTCACCTGTTTTATTTACACCAAAACCTGCATCGCATCTTTCTTTAGCAGCACGAGAAGCAATGTCTCTTGGTACTAAATTCCCAAATGCTGGATATCTTCTTTCTAAATAATAATCTCTATTTTCTTCGGCAATTTGAGTTGGTTTTAATTTTCCTTCGCGAATTGCTTGTGCGTCTTCAAGTTTTGCTGGAACCCAAATTCTACCATCATTTCTAAGTGATTCTGACATTAAAGTCAACTTAGATTGATGATCTCCAGAAACTGGAATACAAGTTGGATGAATTTGTGTATAACAAGGATTTGCAAAATAAGCTCCTTTTTTATGTACTTTCCACGATGCAGTTACGTTACTTCCCATTGCATTTGTAGATAGAAAAAACACATTTCCATATCCGCCAGAAGCAATAACAACTGCGTGTGCCGAATGACGTTCTATTTTTCCTGTAACAGAATCACGAGCAATTATTCCGCGAGCTTTACCATTTACAATTACTAAATCTAGCATTTCATGACGGTTTAGCATTTCTATTTTTCCACGACCTATTTGACGGTTCATTGCAGAATAGGCACCTAAAAGTAATTGTTGACCTGTTTGACCTTTAGCATAAAAAGTTCTAGAAACCAAAGTTCCTCCAAACGAACGATTGTCTAACAATCCACCATATTCTCTAGCCAAAGGAACACCTTGAGCAACGCATTGATCAATAATATTGGTAGAAACTTCTGCCAAACGATGCACATTGGCTTCTCTTGCACGATAATCGCCACCTTTTACAGTATCATAAAATAATCTAAAAGTTGAATCGCCATCGCCTTGATAATTTTTGGCAGCATTAATTCCGCCTTGTGCAGCAATTGAGTGCGCACGTCTTGGTGAATCTTGGTAACAAAATGCTTTTACATTATAACCTAATTCGGCCAATGTTGCTGCAGCAGAACCACCAGCAAGACCAGTACCAACAACAATAATATCAATATTACGTTTGTTTGCCGGATTTACTAAATTAATATGATCTTTATAATTTGTCCATTTATCTGAAATTGGACCACTTGGAATTTTAGAATCTAAGGCCATAATATTTAACTATTAATGATTAAAGTGATGAAATAATGCTATAAAAACAAACAAAGCCGGAACTATAATTGAAAATGAGTAGGCAAATGTTTTTAATGATTTAGAATATTTATTGTTGAATCCAACAGATTGAAATGATGAATTAAAACCGTGCCACAAGTGAACTGCAAGTAATACAAAAGAAAGACTATACAATCCTGTTCTTACTGGACTTTCAAATTTATGAATTAGTTCTTCATAATATCTAGTTTCGTTTAATGGTAAAGATTCTACATATTTATAATTCATTTCTGGGATCCAAAAATCGTAAAAATGTAACCCTAAAAATGCCAATACTACAGAACCTGTAATTATCATATTTCTTGAAGCCCAAGAAGCATTTGCGCCACCATTATATTTAGCATAAGAAATTGGTCTTGATGCACGATTTTTATAATCTAATATAAAACCCATACTAAAATGAAAAAGTACTCCAACAATTAAAATGGGTTGAATAACATATTGAACCAATGGGTTATTTCCCATAAAATGAGAAATTGCATTGAATGTTTCTTCGCCAAAAAGTGAAGTTGTATTAATAAAACAGTGCTGTGCTAGAAATAAAATTAAGAAAAGTCCAGAAAGTGCCATGGCCACTTTTCGTGCAATAGAAGAATTTAGTAATCCAGATTTTGCCATAATAGTGTATAATTTATTTTAAAATTGATACAAAAATACGGCTAATTAAAAAATACTACAACCTTTTCGTTATAATTTATAATGAATTTAAAGTAGTTTAACAATTGTTGATTGCTAAGTAGTTAAAATGGTAAATTGGCTTAAAATGGTTAAACAAATTTATTTTGCGTAACTTGGAATTAATCCACGTAATCCCATATCTACAACAACATCGCCAAGATTTGGGTCGTATTTATTATTATTAGAATTTTCTTTCCATTCAAAACTTTTGTTGGTAGAAAGTGATAATGTCAAGTTGATGTTATTTTTTTCTAATCCTGTTATTTCTAATGGTGTTTCAAATTTTCCTGTAATTACGCATGAACCTTGAGGAATTGGCGATGTAGCAGCAATAGGATTTGGTACAGTTGTAGCATTTACAGCTGCTTGACCAGATGTTGAATAAAGATTATCGTTCATTACAAATTCCCAATATCCTTGTAATTTATTTCCAGATACTGGAAAACTAGTATTATTATTTAAATAAGTGTTAAAACCAACAAAACTTGATAATGTTCCTATTCTATCCAATCCTTGATAACGTACATTTATTTGAAAATTTTGATACGATACAGAAACTCTTATGTATTGATACGTTCCTGTTGCAATACTTTTTAAAGGAATTTTTAAAAAAGTTTCGCCTTCTACAACAATAAGTGCTTGTGCAAAATCTATTGCGTTGTCGCCACCAGCAGTAGTTTCTGGTCCTTGATATAAAACTGTTCCTTGTGATAATTGAGTTGACTGATTTTGTACTAATTCTAAATAATTGGAAGAAATAAAATTAATTGACGGCGTTTGTGCTCTGTTAGCCGTTGGAACAAATGAAGGTAGACCAACATTGTTGAGTCGTAATTGATTGCCATCAAATTTAAATTTTACTAATAAAAATGTTTCTTGTTGTGTATCGTCAATATCTGTGCAAGATGAAAAAGATATTGTTATTAAGATAATAGTAAATAGTACTAATTTTTTCATGCTATGGTTTATTAATTAACCCTGATTGAAGTGAAAATACTTTTCTTTTTTTAAGAAAAGATTGTAACGTAAAGCAGGAATAGGATTTATAGAAATGCGCAGAACAAAATGTTCCTAAAAATTTTTACAAATTTAATAGGTTTTTGTTACATCTTCGTCTATAACTAAAATAAAATTGGCTTTATTGAAATTTTCTTTTTCTAGTTTGGTTATGTCTTTTTGCTCTACGGTTGCAATTGTAATGATTTGGATGTTGGAATTGTACTGTTTTAAATACCAATTTATGCCTTCAAAATTGTCTGAATGATACGTGCCGTTATAATGAATAAACACTGAGTTTGGTTGCAAATTCTTTATTATTGAGTTTGCCATTGTTGCGTCTTTAATGGCTTGTGCTTTGGGCATTTTATCACCAGCTTTTCCGCCTTGCATTTCTAGCATTGACTTGTAACCTGGAAGATTTAAATCGAAATTTATTGG
>JAYVKR010000160.1:0-2261 GCA_043768185.1 Flavobacterium sp. | reverse complement strand
TGAAAAAGTAATTTCTAAACGATTAAATCGTCAAGCCATTGGTTACAGCGTTTCTAAAAATGCAGATAATATTGATAAAGAAAATTTGTTGCAATATATAATTCCAAAAGACATTAAAGATTTTGGATTAATTCCAGAAATTATTGGTCGATTGCCAGTCTTAACTCACATGGATCCATTAGATAGAGAAACGTTGAGAGCCATTTTAACACAACCTAAAAACGCCTTGATAAAACAATATCAAAAACTGTTTTTAATGGATGATGTAAAATTTACAATAGACAACGAAGCATTAGATTTTATTGTTGACAAAGCTTTAGAATACAAATTGGGCGCACGTGGATTACGTTCGTTATGCGAAGCAATTCTAACAGATGCGATGTACGATTTACCTAGTTCAGACGAAAAAGAGTTGCATATTGACAGAGAATACACGCAAGATACGCTAAATAAAAATTTATTAAAACGATTAGAAATCGCTTCATAAATAATTTAAAGCTCACAGAAAAGTCAAATAAAGCTCACTAACCTATGTTTTTGAGCTTTATTTTTTATATTTGTGAACTTGAAATTATTTAAAAATATCTTCCAAAATAAAATCAAGTTGAGGAAATAAAGGACTATTTATAACATCTTCTTCAATTAGTGGATGTTGACCTACGAATTTATCCTCTTTTAAAATAAAAATAAAAATAGTTTTGTCTGCCGGATTTACAATCCAATATTATAAAACTTTAGCTTCTTCATATAAATCATATTTATATTTCATTTCTTTTTTAGAATTTCCTGGAGCAAGAATTTCTATAACCAAATCTGGCGCACCAAATGCACCACGTTCATCAATTTTATTTTCATCACATATTACACACAAATCAGGTTGAACAACAGTGTAAATATCTTTATCTTCTTTTGATTTTTTTTTATCTAAGAGCCGAACATCAAATGGTGCAAAAAATAAATTACAAGAGTGTTTCTTGAAATTATTATACATAATTCCAGCTAAATTTGTTGCGACTTTTTGATGAAAAGTATTAGTAAAAGTATCAAATTTAAATATTTTACCTTTATAAAGTTCAACTCTATTTTCAAATGACAAGTTAAATAATCCGCAAAAGAATACGTTTTATCTAAATCTAATTGGTCAATTGTTGTAATCATTAGAAATTTATTTTTTTAAGTTTAAGTAATATATTCCAATCTCATAATAACACTTTCAATAAAAAATGTTACAATGATTTTAAAATTAATTTTCAGAAAAAAATACAGCTTTTAATTGAGTTTAGAATCTTAATTTTCTTAATTCCTTCTGGATGTCGGCAGACAGGTAATGGTTTAAAAAAATGTATAATTAACTTTTTTTCAAAGACTTAAAATTCACAATAAATACACCAGAAAGTATTAAAGCTGTAGCAAACATTATTTTTAAAGTAATAACTTCATCTAGAATTAACCAACCTAAAAACAAAGCTACAACTACATTTACATAAGAAAGAATAGCAACTTTGGTAGATGGTAATTGCGTCATTAAATAATTATAAGCAATATATCCAATTACCGATCCAAAAATGGCTAGATAAAAAACTGCAAAAATACTTCTAAACGACCAGTTTTCTATTGCAATTGTTGGAGTTATATAAAACTGAATAGAAGTTAAAATTACCGATGCAAACAACATTTGAACACAAATATTCATTAACATTCCGGCAGGTTTTCGTTGTCCTTTTTTGGTTATGATAGTACCAATTGCCCAAGATAAAACAGCAATTAAAATGGCTAAAATTCCTATTCTATATTCTGGATTTAGTAATTCTATTAAGTTGTTTTGATAGATTAAAAATATTCCAATCATACCAAGAAAAATACCAACAATTGTTTTGCTCGAAATTTTTTCATTACCCAAAATTAAATTTAAAACTAAGACAAAAAACGGTGATAATGTAGAAATTATTGATGCCAAACCACTTGTAATATATTTTTCAGAATAAGTAGTTAATCCGTTTGCAAAAACTATCATTAAAAGTGAAAGGAGTAAACACCTAAGAATTTGTGAGCCAGTTAAAACCTCAAATTTTTTAGTATATAAAATGTAAATTAAAATGATTAATCCAGAAATTATGTTACGCAATCCAGCAAGAATAAAAGGCGGAATAGTTTCTAAACCAATTCTAATTCCTAAAAAAGTGGTGCCCCAAAAAAATGCTACACAAAAAAGAGAACTATAAAGTTTGGTTTTCAAAAGAAGGTAATTTGAAATGCAAAGG
>JAYVKR010000159.1:0-6879 GCA_043768185.1 Flavobacterium sp. | reverse complement strand
GTTCCAGAAAATAATTGTGCATCTTGGGTTACAAATCCCAATTGCTGTCGTAATTGCAATAAATTTATTTCTGTAGAATTAATATCATTATACAAAACTTCGCCAATTGCTGGCGGATACAAACCAACAAGTAGTTTTACCAAAGTAGTTTTTCCAGATCCAGAAGGTCCAACAAATGCAATAGTTTCGCCTTGTTTTATATTGAAACTAATATTTTCTACCGCAGGATGTTTAGCAGTTTTATGTTTAAAACTTACATTTTTAAATTGCAATGATTCAATATTTTGAAGTGATTTTGGATTTTGAGGTTTGTATTCAGATTTTGCATTTAACAATTCTTCAAAGTTTTCCATAGATACTTTGGTTTCGTTTTTTACGATGATAAACGCGCTCAGTTCTTGCAATGGTCCAAAAATAAAGAAGGTAAAAAATACCATTGTCAATAAATCACCAACCAGAATTTTATCGCCAAACAAAAAATAATACAAAGCAAAAACCACGCAAGTTCTTAAAAAATGAACTGTTGTACCTTGAATAAAACTTAAACTTCTAATAAATCTAATTTTTTGAAGTTCCAACCCAAGAATTTTTTGTGTATTGTTATTCAAACGATCTTCTTCTTGTTTTGTTAATCCTAAACTTTTTACCAATTCTATATTTCGCAAACTTTCTGTTGTAGAACCAGCAAGCGAATTGGTTTGAGTAACAATTTTTCTAGAAATAACTTTTATTTTTTTTCCTAAAATTGAACTTAAAACTGCAATAATTGGCGCAGCAATTAAAAAAATTAACGATATCCTATAATCAATTCTTGAGATGTAAATAATTACAAAAATAAATCCAACAACTGTTTGAAAAACCAATGAAATAGAAAGTGTAATTAACTTTTCAGAATCGGTTCTAACTTTTTGTAATCTACTTAAAGTTTCGCCACTTCTTTGGTCTTCAAAATCTTCGTAAGGTAAGTCTAACGATTTTTTAATTCCGTCTGTATACATTTCTGCACCAGTACGTTGAATTACAATATTTGTAAAATAATCTTGAAAATTTTTAGACAATCTAGATACCATTGCAGCACCAAGTGAAAGCATTAGCCAAAAACCAACTGCTTTTATAAATCCGGTTTCGTTGCCTTTATATTTAGCAATGCCAACGCCACAATCTTGCATTAATTTACCAGTAATTATAGAATCTGACAAACTAAAGCAAATATTTATTGCTGCCATAAACAAGGCAATTAGTAATAAAATTTTATGTTTTTTAAGGTACGAAAAAAGTAATTTCATTTGATGTTTTTAAAGCTAAATATAGAATTTTAGCGTTGCAAAAGTAATATATTATTTTTTTTAAAAGTTTTAAATTAAATAAATACTTTCTATTATTGTATTTTTGAAAACAAATAAATTAGCATGCAATTTACAACTCCATTAGTAATTTTAAAAAGCGAAAATCCAATCGATTACAATTCTAAAATTGTATCAATAGGTTCATGTTTTGCAGAAAATATGGGAGCAAAGTTTGACTATTTTAAATTCAATACTGTAACAAATCCGTTTGGAATTATTTTTAATCCAGTTTCAATAGAAAATATATTTTTTAGAGCAATTAACGAAATTAAATTTACTAATGATGATATTTTTTTTCACAATGAACGTTGGCAATGTTATGAAGTTCATTCGGTTTTAAGTAATCAAAATAAAGAAGAATATCTACTAAATTTGAATCAGATTTTAATCGATTTTAAAAATCATATTCAAACAGCTTCTCATTTTATAATTACTTATGGAACTTCTTGGGTTTATATACTTCGATATTACGACAGCGCTCAATACAGGCAAGCTCAGTCTGACAAGAATATAATTGTTGCAAATTGTCATAAAGTCGCTCAAAATCAATTTGATAAAACACTACTTTCTATAAATGAAATTGAAAAATCTATAAAAAATACAATTGAATTAGTTCAAAAAGTCAATCCAAAGTGTAATTTTATTTTCACAGTTTCTCCAGTTCGCCACATAAAAGATGGATTTATAGAAAACACTCAAAGTAAAGCGCATTTAATAGCTGCAATTCATAAAACTCATAACCCACAACTCACAACTCATAACTATTTTCCTTCTTTCGAAGTTATGATGGACGAGTTAAGAGATTATCGCTTTTATGCAGAAGACATGTTGCATCCAAACCAAATTGCCATCGATTATATTTGGGAAAAATTCTTAACTTCTCAAATTTCAGAATTAATTTATCCAGCAATGAATGAAGTTTGTAACATTCAAAAATCGCTCCTTCATAAACCTTTCAACCCAAATTCTGATAGTCATACTAAATTTTTAGAAAATTTAAAATCTAAAATAGAGATTCTCAAAAAAACACTTCCAAATATAGAATTTTAAAAAATATTAAAATATTTAAATTTGAGTTTATTTTTATTTAATAAACAAGTAAGCATTAAAATTTAATTATCAATTATTATACATTTTATTAGTTTAGTAATTGCATTGATAATTTTAAACTTTAAAAACTATATAAAAAGTATAAAATAATCTTGTAGAGTTATTTTTATTATTATAAGATTCTGTACTTTCGTATAAATTAAATGTTTTATGACAACACCAATTTCATCCAATAATAAACCTTCATTTTTTCAAAATATAATGCAATTTTTAACCGAATCTAGAAAATGGGTTTTTGTTTTATTACTTGCAGTTATCGTATATTTAGCATACCAATTATTTACTAAAAGCAGCGAAAGTTCTACAGTAGAATACGACACCAATTTAATTCAACAGCAAATAAAAAATGTTGGGAAATTGGTTGTTACCGAAGGTCATTTTGCAGAAGTTATGACTTATAAAGACCAAAAAAAATACCTAATGGATATGGTTTCTTTCGAGAAAAAAGCAATGGTAGTAATAAATGCAGATGTAACAGTTTCATTTGATTTGAGTAAAGTAACTTATAATGTTGATGCAAAAAACAAAACGTTAACCATTACAAATATTCCAAAAGAGGAAATTAAAATCTCGCCAGATATTAAATTTTATGACGTAGAACAAAGTACACTTAACGAATTTACAGGAAACGATTATAACAAAATTAATAAAATTGTTAGAGCCAATTTAGCAAAAAAAATAGAAAAATCTACTTTAAAATCTAATGCTAAAAATAGACTTGTTAGTGAACTATCGAAAATATTGGTGCTAACAAATTCTTTGGGTTGGACATTGCAATACAATGGAAATAAAATTCAGAAAGAAATAGATTTTAGTACAGATAAAATTCTAAATTAATCATAATACAAAATATTTGTAACAATATTTTGTTTAATCTTTTTTTAATATTGTTAAACATTTTATATATTTGCAAAAAATATTTATAATGAAAAACTTTACCAGAGAACAAATTAATAAGATGGATAAAATTAAACGTTTAAATCTTATTAATTCTTGTACTGGATATAAATCTGCCAATTTAATTGTAACAAAATCATTATCTGGAACTTCAAATGCAGCAATATTTAGTAGTGTAACGCATATTGGAAGCAATCCGCCAATGATAAGTTTTATAACTCGACCACTTACTGTTAAACGAGATACTTACAATAACATTAAAAAAAATCCCTATTTTACAATAAATCATATCACAGAAGATATAATTAAAGATGCGCATCACAGTTCTGCCAGTTATGATGAAACTATTTCTGAATTTGATAAAACCAATTTAGATGAAGAGTATAAAGAAGGTATTGAAATTCCGTTTGTAAAAGATAGTCCAGTGCAATTATTGTGTAAATATATTAATGAATACCACATTGTAGAGAATGATACGGTAATGATTATTGCAGAAATTGAAAATTTATTTTTTGACGAAAAGTTACTTCATAAAGACAATTGGTTACAACTTGACAGAGCAAAAGTGATAACAATAAACGGATTAGATGGTTATGCTTTACCACTTTTAATTGACCGATTTGCTTATGCAAAACCCAATACAGAAACCAAATCATTATTAGAATATGGCACATAAAAAAGTAAATCTTCCCACCAAAATTTGTATCACTTGTGGTTTGCCATTCGCTTGGCGCAAAAAATGGGAGAAAAATTGGGACGAAGTTAAATATTGCGGTGAAAAATGCAGAAGAAGTAAAAGTTCGTGCTCAGTATTCAGTTATTAGTGTTCAGTTTTAAAATAAATTAAATTTCATAAAATAATAATTTAGACTTTTAGCGATTGTGCGAGATACATAACTTTATGATCTTAATTCTCTAAATGGTTGAAAAAAATATAACAAAAACTTAAAGTTTTAGAGGTAAATTATGAATAATCTAGTATGGTTTAGAAACGATTTAAGAGTTCAAGACAACAATTCGCTATTTCAAGCATGTAAAAGTGTAGGAAAAACAATTTGTGTTTATTTTTTAGATCCAAGAAATTTTGAAACTAATAAATATGGTTTTAAGAAAACGGAAAAATATAGAGCAAAATTTCTACTGGAAACACTTAGAGATTTAAAAAACAATTTGGCAGAAAAGAACATTTCTTTACTTATAATTCATGATTTGCCTGAAAATGGATTTCCGAAATTAGTTTCAGATTATTCTATTTCTAAAGTTTTTCTTCAAAAAGAATGGACAAAGGATGAAGTTAGAGTAAATGAAAGTGTCAAAAATCAAGTTTCAAATCTAGAATTTATAGAAGTTTACGACCAATTTTTATTTCATCCAAATGATATTCCGTATCAAGATTTTAATAAAATTCCAGAAGTTTTTACAGAATTTAGAAAGAAGTGCGAGAAGGAAAGTAAAATTCGTCCTTGTTTAGAAATTTCTGCAAAACAATCAGATAATATAATTGAAACTATAAATACAATTCCGAGTCTAGAAGATTTAGGGTTAGAATCTTTTAAATTAGATAAAAACTCGGCTTTTCCTTTTCGAGGTGGCGAAAATGCGGCTTTAAAGCGAATGGAAAATTATTTTTTTGAAACTGAAAATTTATCCCAATATAAAAAAACCAGAAACGGATTAATTGGCGAAAGTTACAGTTCTAAATTTTCTGCTTGGTTGGCAAATGGAAGTATTTCTGCACGAACTATTTATTGGGAAATTCAAAATTACGAACGTGAAATATGTAAAAATGAAGATACGTATTGGTTGGTTTTCGAATTAATTTGGCGTGATTATTTTAAATATATTTCACTAAAACATGGCGAAAAAATATTTAAAATTGACGGAATTCTAGGCAAAGAATACGAATGGAAATCTAATGAAAAAGCGCTTCGCCAATGGATTAATGGAAATACTCGTGAACCATTTGTAAACGCAAATATGATAGAATTACAACGTACAGGATTTATGAGTAATCGTGGTAGACAAAACGTTGCGAGTTATTGGGCGAAAGAATGGGAACAAGATTGGCGTATTGCCGCCGCGTATTTTGAAAGTATGTTAATCGATTATGATGTGCATTCCAATTATGGAAATTGGATGTACAATGCTGGTGTTGGCAACGATCCGAGAGATAGAAAATTCAATATAAAACGTCAAGCAGAAATGTATGATGGTGATGGGAAATATCAAAAACTTTGGTTGAATCCTGATTTGTTTTAGACTTTTTTCACACTAATTTCACTAATTTTCACTAATTAATTGCGGTTATTATTTCACGAATTTCTCTCAAACTTGAAATTTTGACCAAAGAAGAATCTCATTAAACAATAAGATTACTACAGAATGAAAAGATAAATGAGTAACTAAAATAATAAAACTTTGCGCCTTAACGCCTTTGTGGCAATAAAACTTTAAAAATGAAAATATTAAGACTAATTCTAGGCGATCAACAAAATATAAATCACTCATGGTTTTCAAAAACAGATGAAAATGTAATTTATGTAATGGCAGAAATGCGTCAAGAAACAGATTATGTAAAACATCATATTCAAAAAGTAGTGTCGTTTTTTCTTTCAATGCGGAATTTTGCAACTGATTTAAAAGCAAAAAATCATAACGTAATTTATTTTGAAATTAATGATGAAAATAATCCGCACGATTTAGAAAAATTGATTTCTCAAATAGTTATTGAAAACAAAATATCAAAATTTGAATATCAATTGCCAGATGAATATCGTTTAGACGAACAATTAAAATTAATTTGCGAAAACATAAAAATAGATACAGAAGCATTTGATACCGAACATTTTTACACCACACGTTACGAACTAAAAGATTTTTTTGAAACTAAAAAAATGCTTTTGATGGAAAATTTTTATCGTATGATGCGTAAAAAACACGAAGTTTTAATGAACGGTTCGCAACCAATTGGCGATCAATGGAATTTTGATCACGACAATCGATTGAAATATAAAGGTCAAGTTCCTATTCCTGATGCTAAAGTTTTTATAAAAAATATTGCTGATGTAATTACTCAATTAGAAAAAGCTGGAGTAAAAACATTTGGTAACATTAACGAAAAAAACTTTGGTTGGCCAACATCTCGTGAAGAATGTTTAGAACAATTAAATTATTTCTGCAACCATCTTTTGAAACATTTTGGTGATTATGAAGATGCTTCACACAACGATGAAAAGTTTCTGTTTCACTCGCGATTGTCGTTTTCTATGAATACCAAAATGCTTTCGCCAAAAGAAATTGTAGATACAGTTGTGGATTATTATTCTAAAAATGAAGACAACATTACCATTTCTCAAGTAGAAGGTTTTGTGAGACAAATATTGGGTTGGCGCGAATATGTACGAGGAATTTATTGGAAACAAATGCCCGAATATGCTACTTTGAACAAGCTTGAAAATTACAATAAATTACCCGATTTTTATTGGACAGGAAAAACCAAAATGAATTGTATGCAAAAAGCAATTTC
>JAYVKR010000158.1:0-6287 GCA_043768185.1 Flavobacterium sp. | reverse complement strand
AGATTAATAATATTCAATACTTCTAACTTTAAACCCTTTCGTGATCTGGTTTCCAATTTTTAATTGCTTTTTTTATTTCATCGCCAGATAATTTTTCTTTTATACTTTTTTCTACTAGCGAAACAAGTTCATTATCCGATGCAAATCGTAAAGCAAACAATTGACTGTCATTAAAATGATATTCTATTTCTTCAAATCGTTTTCCTGTTAAGGTGAAATAATTGTATCTTATTTCTAATCGTATAATTCGGTTTTGTAACATTAAAGCATAATGTTGGCGCAACATAAATGCCAAACAAAATAAAAATACAAACACAACGCTAATAAATATCCAAATTAATTTTTCTGGCTTTGTAAAACTGAAATAAATACTTGTAGTTAAAAAAGCTATCAAAATTGGATAATATACAAAATGGTGTGGCGTGTAAAAACGTATATGATTTTTATAAGATTGTGGTTTCATATTTAAACGTTTTTAATTACATAAGTTACAATTCCCCAAATGATTAACTCGTTTTCATCAGTTACCTTAATGGGTTGAAATGCTTTATTTTCTGGCATTAGATATACACAATCTTTTTCTACAAGAATTCGTTTTACAGTAAATTCACCATCTATAAAACATATTGCAATTTTGTTATTTTGTGGTTCTATACTTCTGTCAATTACAAGAATATCTCCATCGTCAATTCCTGCGCCAATCATAGATGTTCCGCTTGCTTTGGCATAAAATGTGGCTTCTCTATTTTTTACTAAAACATTGTCTAACGATATTTTAGCTTCGTCAAAATCGGCTGCTGGCGACGGAAATCCTGCTTTTATTCCGGCTTCTATAAAGGGTAATTCTATTGGATTTTCTAAATCTGGCAAGAAAAAAGTTAGGTTGTTGTTTTTCATAAATCTTTCTTCAAATTAGATGCATTTTACCTTCATAATATCTTTAAAATCGGTAGTATATTTAGGCGATAAATTGTTTTGTTTCATTTTCCAAGTGCGTTGCAAATCTTGATTTCCAAAGCGTATTTTACGTTCTCCAGTTTTCTTTTGGTGCGCATCTATTACTTGCATTAACTTTAAATGTTTTGGATTTTCTTCTTCAAATAAATGAAATTGTTTTTGATCTTGCGGAATAATTTGCGTGACAATAATGCCTGCTTTTTTATAAATTTCTCCTTCTTCAAAAATTTCTTTTAGCATTTTTACAGCTAAGTTACTTATGGTTAAACTAGAGTTGGATGCATAAGGCAAAGTTTCCATTTTGTAGAAATTATATTTTTGTAAATCTACCTTGTATTTGTCTTTTCGAACGTATAAAATTACTCCATAACAACACGAATTTTGTTTGCGTAATTTCTCTGCACAAACCGTTGCAAAGGTTGAAACGCGTTCTTTCATTTCGTTAAAAGTTGTAATGTTTCCTTCAAAACTTCTTGTGGTGGCAATATTTTTTTTATCTGTTGGTTCTTCAAGTTCTAAAACTGATTTTCCTTCAAGTTCATATTTTAATCTGATGCCAACAACGCCCATTTCTTTTTTTATAAAACTTTCGTTTTGTTGCAAAGTAAAATCAAAAGCAGTGAGAATATTTTGCGACTGCATTTTCTTTTTTAATCGTGAACCAATTCCCCAAACGTCTTCAATTTTAGTCCATTTTAGTGCTTTAATTCGTTTTTCTTCATTATCAATTACATATATTCCTTGTGTTCTATCTTGAAATTTCTTGGCAATTCTGTTAGCAACTTTAGACAACGCTTTGGTAGGAGCAAAGCCAACACATACCGGAATTCCTACCCATTTTTGCACACGACGTTTCATTTGCAAACCATAACTGTGGTAATCTGCAATGTTCATTCCGTCAAAGTTTAAAAAACTTTCGTCTATGCTATAAATTTCGGTATTGGGAGAAAATTGTTCTAGAATTTTCATCACACGATTACTTAAATCGCCATAAAGTGCATAATTAGACGAAAAAACTTTTACATTTTTATCAAACAATTCTTGTCTTACTTTAAATTCTGGTGCTCCCATTGCAATGCCTAGTTTCTTGGCTTCGTCACTTCTAGAAATAATGCAGCCGTCGTTATTGGACAAAATAACAACTGGTTTTCCAATATATTGAGGTTGAAAAACACGTTCGCACGAAGCATAAAAATTATTACAATCTACTAAAGCATACATTTTGTAAAGTTACTCAATAGTCAATTACACGAAAGTTAAAATTTGTAATTGTTGATAACTAAAAAAACCATTAAAATTGCTTTTGATGGTTTGCTATTTTATTAATCGTAATGAAATTTACAGGAAATAATTCTTAAAAAATCGGTTTCAACTTTATAAACTAATCTATGCTCATCGTTTATTCGTCTTGACCAACAACCTTTAAAATCATATTTCAATGCTTCTGGTTTTCCTGTTCCTTCAAATGGAGTTTTAGCAGTTTCTTTAATTAACTTTTTTAATTTATTAAAAACTTGTTTATTCTCTTATTGCCAATCATTATATTGTTCAAATGCTACAGGAGTAAAAAGTAAATCTCTCATTACAAATCTTGTAATTTTATTTTTACATGATTATTATTTTTATCTTGTAATAAAGATTTTTGTATGGAATCTTTATTTTTTTTGCTTGACAATAAATAACTTGTAGTATCAATTTCTTCTTCAATTGTAAGCACAATCGATTTGTCTTTAAAAGCTAATTTTATAGCATCAATTATATCTGATGAAATTTCATTTGCCGATGCTAAATGATAAGTTGTATACATTTTTATCTTCTATAATACAAATTTACAAATTAATTTAATACCAATAAAAAAGCCACCAAAATTGCTTTTGATGGTTTGCTATTTATTAGAAAATAATTCCTTAAGTCAATAAATTGGTAAGTAAAGAAGGATAAATTCCTATGATAAGATTTAAAAGTATGGCTACAACCGCAACTGCATAATATACAAATGGTGTTGGTTTTTTTTCTTCAGTTGGTTCTTTAGTGTACATGGCTAAAATTAATTTAAAATAATATCCAACACTTATAATAGAATTTATTACTCCAACAATTACCAATACTAAATAACCAGATTGAATGGTTTGCGTGAACAACATAAACTTAGCGAAAAATCCAGAAAAAATAGGAATTCCAGCCATTGATAATAATGATGCTGTTAAAACTGCAGCTAATAAAGGATTACTTTTTCCTAATCCGTTAAAGTTTAGAATATCTTCATTGTCTTTGTCTTTACAAACAAATATAATTACTGCAAATGATGCAATTCCAGCCAAAGTATAAGCTGCTGTATAGTATAATAAGGTATTTGCGGCGGTCGATAAACTTAAAAGTGCCATTAACATAAATCCGGCGTGAGAAATTCCAGAAAAAGCCAGCATTCGTTTTACATTATTTTGACGCAAAGCCATGATATTTCCAACGGTCATTGATAGTATTGAAACTATAACAATTACAATTTCAAATTTATACGATAATCCAAAATTTAATGAACTCAATAATTTATAAAGTGTTGCCATTGCTACAACTTTGGCCAAAGTACTCATTGTTGCAGTTGTTATTGCTGGCGAACCTTCATAAACATCTGGTGCCCAAAAATGAAATGGTGCTGCCGCAATTTTAAATAACATTCCAATTAATAGCATTGCAATTCCTATTCCGTACCAAATTGGTAGTGTCATTCCTTGTGATAATTCTTTAATTTCTAATGCATCAAAACTACCAATTGCTCCATAAATTAAACAAATTCCAAAAAGCAAAATTCCAGAAGCAAACGATCCCATTAAGAAATATTTCATTCCAGCTTCGTTACTTTTAATATTCAATCTATTACTTGCTGCTAAAATGTATAATGAAATTGATAACACTTCAATTCCTAAGAAAAACATTGATAAATTTCCAAAAGAAACCATGGCGACTGCACCAGCAAGAAGGAAAATTTTAATGGCAATATAATCGGATATTTTTGTTTGATGATTTTTATAAACATCATGACTTAAAACTACTAAAAATAAAGTTAAGATGATAAATAAGCTAGAAAATGCAACAGAAAAATTGTCTACAACAATCATATTATTGTAGAAACTTGCTGGCGAATTAAATTCGGATACTGTAAGTCCAAGAATGGCTAAAAGTCCAATAATCGTAATTGGAACAATTGCTTTTCTAAAATTAAAAATTTCGGCTATCAATGTAAATATGCCTAAACCTACTATTGCTAATAATGTATTCATTTTTTATTCAGTATTTTTTATTAGAATTTAGGATTTATTTATTACGATTAAAATTTCTTTTAAACTTGGTGTAACAAAATCTACTATTGGTTTTGGATACAACCCAAAGAACAATAAAAACCCAAGAATTACTACTATAACTATTCCTTCATTTATTGTAATATCTGCAAAAACTTTTGCATTAGTTTCACCTAACATTACATTTTGAAACATCTTTAACATATAATAAGCGCCAAGAATAATTGTTGTTCCTCCAAGAATTACAAACCAAATATTTGTTTGAGCCAAACTGTATAAAACTGTAAACTCTCCAACAAAATTAAATGTTCCAGGTAAAGCCACCGATGCTAAAACTAAAATCATAAACATTGAGGTAAACTTTGGCGTTTGCGTACGAATTCCACCCATTTCAGAAATTTTTCTTGTTTCGTATCTTCTGTAGATGATTTCTGCAGCGAAGAACAATCCAACAATTACAAATCCGTGAGCAATCATTTGAGAAACTGCGCCACTCAATCCGTCAAGTGTTAAGGTGTAACAACCTGAAGCAATTAATCCAACGTGTGCCAGAGAGGAATATGCCAGTAATTTTTTTAAATCTTTTTGACGTAAAGCTACTATTGATCCATAAATTACACCAGCAATTCCAAGTGCAATAAATACATACATATATTGTCTTACTGCCATTGGCGCAATTGGTATTTGCCAACGAATTACGCTATATAATCCCATTTTTAACATAATTCCAGAAAGTAACATGGTACCAACTGTTGGTGCTTTTTGATATACTTTAGCTTGCCAAGTATGAAAAGGAATTAATGGAATTTTAATTGCATAAGCTGCAAAAAATGCCAAGAATATCCAGAACTGTTCTGTTGAATTTAATTTTAAATTATATAAATCTCCAATTAAAAACGAACCTGCTTTTTGATATAAATAAGCAAAAGCAATTAACATAAATAAAGATCCACCAAGAGTATAGATAAAGAATTTTACTATAGCTTTTCGTCTTTCGTCTGCATCGCCATTTCCCCAAAGTAGAGCTATAAAGTAAATCGGAATCAATGCCAATTCCCAAAAAATATAGTACAAAAGTCCATCGGCAGCAAGAAATGTTCCAACCATTGCGAACGACATAAATAATACTAAGGCATAAAAACTTTTACTATTAGAAAATTGATTTCCAAACGATGAAAAAATAATTAATGGTGTTAATATTGTTGTTAATAAAACCATTGCCATAGATAAACCATCGCCATTAAAAGATAATTGTACTTTAGGAATTGAAATCCAATTGGCTAGAAAATTAATGTTTTCGCCATTATTTAAAATTGATACAAGATAAAGTGAAAGACCAAAAGTTGCCACACTAAAAAGTAAAGCTACTCTAGAAGCCAGTTTATCTCCAGAAATATAAGTTGCTATTGCGCCAACTAAAAGTAATAATAATATGGTAGTTACATTCATTATGTAAAATTATTGAGCTATAAATAAATAAATTAATAATGCGCAAACCCCAATTACAAAAGCAAAGAGATACAATCCAACGCTTCCTGTTTGTAATTTTTTTCCTTGCATTGATAATGAGTTCGCTACTTTTCCAAAACCAAAAACTAAATTGGAAGCTGCTGGTTCTAGTGTTGTTCTAAAGAAATTAGAAAGAGAATTTAATGGTTTTACAATTAAGAAAGTGTAAAATTCATCAACATAATATTTATTGTACAACACTTTAGAAAAACCAGTTATTTCGCTGTCTTGCGCAGGAACTGAATTTTGTTTTATATATTTTGCATATGCTAATCCAATACCAATTAATCCTCCAGCAACAGCGATTGCCATTAACATATATTCGGTGTTTCCAAAAGCGTGTTCTGCGTGAGTAGCATTATTAAAAATGGGTTCTAAATAATGATTTAACCAACTGTTTCCTGGTAAACTAATTAATCCTCCAACAAGAGATAAAATTCCTAAAACTATAAGCGGAATTGTAATTAAACTTGGACTTTCGTGTAAATGATGTTTTTGTTCTTCTGTTCCTCTAAAACTTTTAAA
>JAYVKR010000157.1:0-27197 GCA_043768185.1 Flavobacterium sp. | reverse complement strand
TATTCTCTTTTGTCTATTTTCTATTCTCTTTTATCAAAATTCATTACTTTCGCAAACTGATTTAAGAATACGACAAAATGAGCACAAAATTTACTGAATACAAAGGACTTGACTTGCCAACAGTAGCATCAGAAGTTCTTGATTTTTGGAAGAAAAACAACGTTTTTGAACAAAGTGTAACTTCGCGTGAAGGAGCAACTCCATATGTGTTTTTTGAAGGTCCACCTTCGGCAAACGGATTACCTGGAATTCACCACGTGATGGCTCGTGCTATTAAAGATATTTTTTGTCGCTATAAAACTCAAAAAGGTTTTCAAGTAAAACGAAAAGCAGGTTGGGATACTCATGGTTTACCAGTAGAATTAGGAACAGAGAAAGAATTAGGAATTACCAAAGAAGACATAGGAAATAAAAAAAGTTCCAATTATATTTCCATAGAAGATTACAATGAAGCGTGTAAAAAAACCGTAATGCGTTACACCGATGTGTGGAACGATTTAACCGAAAAAATGGGTTATTGGGTAGACATGCAAGATCCATACGTTACCTACAAATCCAAATACATGGAAAGTGTTTGGTGGTTGTTGAAACAAATTTACAATAAAGAGTTACTCTATAAAGGATACACAATTCAACCCTATTCTCCAAAAGCTGGAACAGGATTATCTTCACACGAAGTAAACCAACCAGGAAGTTATCGTGATGTTACTGATACTACTGTTGTGGCGCAATTTAAATACTTCTCCAAAGGAGAAGGAGATGATGTTGAAAATTCAGTTTCAAAAGCATTTCGTTTAAGTTCGACTTCCTTCCCTTTGGCAAGGATTGAGGATGGGATTTATTTCCTAGCTTGGACTACAACTCCATGGACTTTACCGTCAAACACAGCTTTAACAGTTGGACCAAAAATTGATTATGTTTTGGTAGAAACATTCAATCAATATACGTTTCGTCCATCAAAAGTAATTTTGGCTAAAAATTTAGTCTCAAAACAATTTGGAAAAGGATTTTTTGCAAGTTCAGAACCTCACGATTTTGAAAATTTTAAAGAAGGCGATAAGAATATTCCATACCAAATTCTTGCCGAATGCAAAGGTGCAGATTTAGTAGGAATTCGTTACGAGCAATTAATGAAATTGGCGTTGCCATATCAAAATCCTGAAAATGCTTTTAGAGTAATTGCAGGCGATTTTGTTACCACAGAAGATGGAACCGGAATTGTACACACAGCACCAACTTTTGGTGCAGACGATGCTAAAGTTGCCAAAGAAGCAGCACCAGAAATTCCGCCAATGTTGGTTCTTGACGAAAACGCAAATCCTGTTCCGTTAGTAGATTTGCAAGGAAAATTTATTAAAGGTTTAGATAATTATTCTGGAAAATACGTTAAAAACGAATATTATAATGATGGCGAAGCTCCAGAACGTTCTGTAGATGTAGAAATTGCTATCCAATTAAAAGAAGAAAATAAAGCATTCAAAGTAGAAAAATACGTTCACAGTTACCCACATTGTTGGCGAACAGACAAACCTATTTTATATTATCCATTAGATTCTTGGTTTATAAAAGTAACCGAAATCAAGGACAGAATGTTCGACCTTAACGAAACCATCAACTGGAAACCAAAAGCAACAGGCGAAGGTCGTTTTGGAAATTGGTTAAAAAATGCCAACGATTGGAACTTATCGCGTTCAAGATATTGGGGAATTCCTTTGCCAATATGGAGATCAGAAGATGGAACAGAAGAATTGTTAGTTGGTTCTGTAGCAGAATTATATTCTGAAATAGAAAAATCTATCGCTGCTGGTTTAGAAACTGTAAATCTATTTCAAGGGTTTGAGGTAGGAAATATGAGTGAAGAAAACTACGATTTAGTCGATTTACATAAAAATGTTGTCGATAAAATCACTTTGGTTTCGCCATCAGGAAAACCAATGAAACGCGAAAGTGATTTAATTGATGTATGGTTCGATTCGGGTGCAATGCCTTATGCACAATGGCATTATCCATTTGAGAAGCCCAATTTAATAAAAGAAGGATGGGCAACTGCCGATTTTATTGCCGAAGGTGTAGATCAAACTCGTGGTTGGTTTTATACTTTGCACGCAATTTCTACATTAGTTTTTGACAAAGTTGCCTACAAAAATGTAGTTTCTAACGGATTAGTTCTTGACAAAAACGGACAAAAAATGTCTAAACGTCTTGGTAATGCTACAGATCCATTTAAAACTTTGGAAGATTATGGTGCAGATGCAACACGATGGTATATGATTTCTAATGCCAATCCGTGGGACAATTTAAAATTTGATTTAGAAGGAATTGCTGAGGTGAGAAGAAAGTTTTTTGGAACACTTTACAACACCTATTCGTTCTTCACTTTATACGCAAATATTGATAATTTCACTTATTCAGAAGCAGAAATTCCGTTAAACGAACGACCAGAAATTGACCGTTGGATTTTATCAGAATTAAATACTTTGATAAAAAATGTTGACGAATATTATGCCGATTACGAACCAACAAAAGCAGCAAGAGCAATATCTGATTTTGTTCAAGAAAATTTGAGCAATTGGTATGTTCGTTTGTGCAGAAGAAGATTTTGGAAAGGCGAATATGGAACAGATAAAATTGCTGCTTATCAAACCTTATATACTTGTTTGTTAAATGTTGCCAAACTTTCTGCGCCAATCGCTCCGTTTTTTATGGATCAGTTGTATCGAGATTTAGTTAGAACAACTAAAACTGAAGATTTTGCCAGTGTTCACTTGGCTTTGTTTCCAGTTTCGGTTGAAAACTTTGTTGATAAATCGTTAGAAAGTAGAATGATGAAAGCACAAACGGTTTCATCACTAGTTTTATCACTACGAAAAAAGGAAATGATAAAAGTGCGTCAACCGTTGCAAAAGATAATGATACCAATACTTGACGAGAATCAACGTGCTGAAATTGAAGCAGTTTCAGACCTAATAAAAGCCGAAGTAAACGTTAAAGAAGTACAACTTTTAAACGATGCATCAGGTGTTTTAGTAAAGCAAATTAAGCCCAATTTTAAAGCACTTGGACCACGATTTGGTAAAGATATGGGATTGATTTCCAAAGAGATACAATCATTATCGGCACAACAAATTAATGAATTAGAAACGAAAGGTGAGTTGTCGCTTGTTATTTCAGGAAATAGTATAATTTTAACTTCTCAAGATGTAGAAATTACAACTCAAGATATTCCGGGTTGGTTGGTTGCAAATGCCAACGGAATTACAGTAGCTTTAGACATTACAATATCTAATGAATTGAAACAAGAAGGTATTGCAAGAGAATTGGTAAATAGAATTCAAAACATTAGAAAAGAGTCTGGATTTGAAGTTACCGATAAAATAAAAGTTCAAGTGCAACGAAGTGGAGAATTAGAACAAGCAATACAAAATAATAAAGAATACATTATGTCTGAAACGTTAACAGAAGAATTAAATTTTCTTGACGAAGTAAAAAATGGCATAGAAATTGAATTTGACGAGATAAAAACAAAAATAATAATAACAAAATAAGTACATTAATGATGGTAGATGAAATTGCAAGATACTCTGATGCTGATTTAGCCGAGTTCAAAGAAATAATTTTAAACAAAATTTACAAAGCACAATCCGATTTAGAATTGATAAAAAGTGCTTACATGAATGATTTAAATAATGGTACAGATGATACGTCGCCAACCTTTAAAGCATTTGAAGAAGGAAGTGAAACTATGAGTAAAGAAGCGAATTCGCAATTGGCAATTCGTCAAGAAAAATTTATTCGCGATTTAAAAAATGCACTTTTTCGTGTAGAAAATAAAACTTACGGAGTTTGTAAAGTAACAGGAAAACTTATTGGTAAAGAAAGATTAAAAATCGTTCCGCACGCAACAATGAGTATTGAAGCTAAAAATTTACAACGATAAACAGTTATAAATAATATAATTAACGCTCTTTTTAGAGCGTTTTTTTTGTAATTTATACTATTTTTGCATCCAATAAATAAAAAATAATGAAATTATTTAACTCTATATTATTAATAGTTATTATACTTGCTGTAGATCAGTTTTCTAAAATTTTAATAAAGATTAATTTATATTATGGCGAAGAAATTCCCATTTTTGGATTAAATTGGTTTAAACTAAATTTTATCGAAAATGAAGGAATGGCTTGGGGAACAGTTATTCCTGGAGAATATGGAAAATTAATTTTAACAGTTTTTAGACTAATTGCAATTTGTGGTATTGGATATTGGATGTATGATGTTTCCAATAAAAGAAAACATATTCTTTTAAGCATTGCAATAGCATTTATTTTCGCTGGAGCATTAGGAAATATAATTGATTCAGTTTTTTATGGAGTAGTTTTTGACGAAAGTACACCAACACATTTAGCATCTTATTTTTCAGATCAACCTTACGGAACTTTATTTCACGGAAAAGTTGTAGATATGTTTTATTTTCCTATTTGGAGAGGAAATTTACCCACTTGGATTCCTTATTTTGGTGGAGAAGAAGCTAGTTTTTTCAATGCCGTTTTTAACATTGCAGATTTATCAATTTCTATAGGAGTTGGAATATTAATTGTATTCAATAAAAAAGCATTTGGACCAGCGCCAACGCCACCTCATGTTACTTATGCTAGTAGTATAAATCCAGATGATTATATAATTAAAAGGTAAAAATAGTAGTTGTTGTAATACAAAAATTTAATTTTACATCATTTTCAAAAACATCTGAAATTAGATTTTCTGGTTCAAAAAAACTCAACCCAATTTTTATTGTTTCTGGTTTGCATTTAGATAAAAATTTATCGTAAAATCCTTTTCCATATCCAATGCGATTTCCATTTATATCAAATGCTAAAAGTGGAATAAAAACAACTTCAATTTTTTCTGTTGGAACAACAATTCCATCAATGGGTTCAGCAATATTATATTTATTTTTCTTGAATTTTGTTGCATCAGTTAAAAGATAATTGGTCATTTCTTTGGTTTCAAAATCACTTTTAGAAACTACAATTTCTTTATCTTTTCCTTGCAATATATAAAGAATAAATTCGGTATTAACTTCTTTCAATTCTTCAATAGTTAGAAACAAATGATAATAGGTTTTATGCCAAAAGTCTAATTTCAATAAATTATTAGCAATAAGCAAACTTTTTTCTTCAATATCTTTATCAGATAGAGATTCACGTAAATTTTTATATTTTTTTCTAATTTCTTGTTTATTCATAAGGTAAAAGTAAGATAATTTCAATTTGTTTTCTGTTGAATTTAGAGTTAAATTTGTTTAAGATAAAATTTTTAATAAATGGAAGAAATTCAGCAAGCACTAAATCTTAAAGCACAATTAAACGCGCTTCGTGCAATTGATAAAGAGCAAGAAGCTAGAATAATGCAAAAATTTCGATTGGATTGGAACTATCATTCCAACCATTTGGAAGGAAATTCTTTAACTTATGGCGAAACAAAAGCTTTACTATTATTTGGAGTAACCGCACAAGGAAAACCATTAAAAGACACTTTAGAAATTACAGGACATAACGAAGCGATAAATTGGGTTTTAGAAATGATTCAAAGTGAAAGACCTTTAACTGAAAATTTTATAAGAGAATTACATTCGCTATTATTACAAGATTCATACAAAGATTCTAAAAATGCAGATGGAAAAATAGTGCCAAGAAAAATTACTTCTGGCAAATATAAAGAAACACCAAATCATGTTGAAACTGTTACAGGAGAAATTTTTTATTTTGCATCGCCAGAAGAAACGCCTGCTAAAATGTATGATTTACTAAACTGGTACAAAGAAAAAACAGAAGATAAAGAAGTAAATCCGTTATTAGTTGCGGCAGAATTTCATTATAAATTTATAAGAGTTCATCCATTTGATGATGGAAATGGCAGAGTTGCAAGAATTTTAATGAATTTTATTTTAATGCAATTTAGTTTTCCACCAGTAATTATAAAAACCGAAGATAAAACTAATTATTTTGCAGCTTTACAACTTGCAGATGCAGGAAATATTGAACCATTTATAAATTATATTGCAACAAATTTAAATCGTTCTCTAGAAATTATGATTGCTGGAGCAAATGGCGAAGATATTGAAGAGGAAGAGATTTCAAATAAAATAAAAGAATTAGAATTAGAATTAAAAAATTTAAAATCTAAAAATGATTAAAAATTCATAGAACAAAATAGCAGAAAAAGTTACAATCATTGAAAATCCGTTTAATCCGTAAAATCTGTGGCAAATTTTATATATTTTGAGATTCCTACGGAATGACAAACTATACGCAAACCTAAAATAATTAAAAAATAATAATAAATCTATGATAATCCATAAAATCTGTGGCAAACTTTATATATTTTAAGATTCCTACGGAATGACAAATTTTACGTCAACCCACAACCCACAACCCACAACTCACAACAAAATTTCAAAACTCACAACTAAAAATGTCCAATCCTTCACTAGAATTACAAATACAAACCTTGCCAGATAATCCTGGTGTGTATCAGTATTACGACAAAGAAGGAAAAATTCTATACGTTGGAAAAGCCAAAAATTTAAAAAAACGAGTAGCATCTTATTTTAATAAAACACAAGAATACGGAAAAACCAGAATGTTGGTTAAAAAAATTTCAACCATAAAACACATTGTAGTTTTTAACGAGCAAGACGCACTTTTACTAGAAAACAATTTAATAAAAACGCTACAACCAAAGTACAATATCAATCTAAAAGATGATAAAAGTTATCCTTGGATTTGCATAAAAAAAGAACCTTTTTCAAGAATATTTCCAACACGCAGAATGGTTAAAGATGGTTCAGAATATTTTGGACCGTATTCTAATTTTAAAATAATCAGTACCATTTTAGATTTAATAAAAGACTTATACCAAATAAGAACTTGCAATTACGATTTAACCGAAAATAATATAAATTCTGGAAAGTTTAAAGTGTGTTTAGAATACCATATTGGCAATTGCAAAGGCGGTTGCGAAGGTCATGAAACATTAGAAAATTACCAAAATAACGTAAATGCAATTCGCGAAATTTTAAAAGGAAATTTTAAAGAAAGCTTAAAAGAATTTAAAATAAAAATGCAACATTTTGCTAGCGAAATGCAATTTGAAGAAGCACAAAAAATAAAAAATAAAATAGATAATCTGCAAAATTATCAGTCAAGATCTACCGTTTTAAATCCTAAAATTTCCAATATCGATGTTTTTTCAATCGTTTCAGATGAAGCTGTTGCTTTTGTAAATTTCCTTCAAATAGCACACGGAGCAATAATTCGTTCTTATACATTAGAACTAAAAAAGAAACTAGAAGAAACCGATGAAGAACTATTAGAACTAGCAGTAGTAGAACTTCGCGAACGATTTAATTTACTTACTCGCGAAATAATTTTACCATTTCCATTAGATTTTGGCGATAAAATAAAAGTAACCGTACCACAACTTGGCGATAAAAAACAAATACTAGAACTGTCAATAAGAAACGCCAAATATTATAGAATTGACCAGTTAAAACAAATACAAATTGTAGATCCAGAACGTCATACTAACAGAATTATGGCGCAAATGCAAAAAGATTTACGACTCACAGTAGAACCACGACATATAGAATGTTTCGACAACTCTAACATTCAAGGAACCAATCCTGTTGCGGCTTGCGTGGTTTTTAAAGATGGAAAACCAGCCAAAAAAGATTACCGACATTTCAATATAAAAACCGTAGTTGGTCCAGACGATTTTGCCAGTATGGAAGAAGTAGTTTACCGAAGATACAAACGAATGCTAGACGAAAATCAATCTTTACCACAATTAATAATCATCGATGGTGGAAAAGGACAACTATCATCGGCATTAAAAAGCATAGACGATTTAGGTTTACGCGGAAAAATAGCCATAATTGGCATTGCAAAACGTCTCGAAGAACTCTATTATCCAGGCGATTCTGCGCCACTTTACCTCGATAAAAAGTCAGAAACACTCAAGGTAATTCAAATGTTGCGTAACGAAGCACACCGTTTCGGAATCACGCATCATCGCGACAAACGAAGCAAAGCCGCACTAAATTCATCAGTAGAAGAAATTCCAGGAATAGGCGAAAAAACAATGCTCACACTCATAAAACAGTTTAAAAGTGTTAAAAGATTAAAATTAGCCAGCGAAAAAGAAATTTCTGACGTTGTTGGAGTATCAAAAGCCAAAAAAATAACCGACTTTTACCATAAAATCAATAACCAAAATTAGAAGCGAATGGCTTGGGCATTTTTATCTACCATTTTCCTGCATTCCATTACAATTTTTTTCTTTCAAAAAAAGAAAGAAAAAAGATTTTCATTGCATTCAGGGCTAAATAATTTTTGTCTTTTGCAAAAACGCATAACACACAACACACAACGCATAACAATAATTCTAATTTCTATATTCTTTTTTCTATTCTCTCAAAACTCCTTCTCACAAGACACAATTTCTAGAAAAAAAATTGGTTTAGTATTAACTGGTGGTGGCGCAAAAGGATTTGCACACATTGGCGTTTTAAAAGTGCTAGAAGAAGCAGGAATAAAAATAGATTACATTGGCGGCACAAGTATGGGCGCAATAGTTGGCGGTTTGTACGCAACAGGTTATAATGCAAAACAACTAGATTCTATATTCACATCAACCAACTTTGACGAGCTTTTACAAGATTATATACCAAGAACATCCAAAAGTTTTTTCGAAAAACGAAACGACGAAATGTATGCCATTTCACTACCATTTAATAAATTTAGTATAGGAGTACCAATTGCATTATCAAAAGGATTGTATAATTATAATTTACTTGCAAAACTCACACACAATGTACGCCATGTAAGAGATTTTAATAAATTACCAATACCATTTCTTTGCATGGCAACAGATGTAGAAACTGGTAAAGAAGTCCTTTTAAATAAAGGTTATTTACCACATGCATTGCTGGCAAGTTCCTCTTTTCCAACACTTTTTTCACCAGTAGAAATTGATGGAAAACTACTAGTTGATGGCGGAGTTATTAATAATTATCCAATAGACGAAGTAAAAAAACTAGGCGCAGACATTATAATTGGTGTAGATGTTCAAGACGATTTAAAAGATAGAAATTCCTTAAAAGAAGCAACAAGAATATTAGTTCAAATATCTAATTTTCAAATGATAAACGGAATGGACGAAAAAATAAAACGAACAGACATTTACATAAAACCAGATGTTCAAAACTATTCAGTCATATCATTTGATAAAGGCAAAGAAATTATAAAAAAAGGCGAAGAAGCCACATTCGTAGTATATGAAGATTTAAAAAAGCTAATCGTTAAAAACAATAAATACGTAAAACAAAGTCTAAAATGCATTAAAGACAGTGTATATATAGATAGAATAGAAATTAATGCATTAAAAAATTACACCAGAGCTTACGTAATAGGACAATTAGGTTTTAAACCCAACACAAAAATTGGTTACAATCAACTAGAAAAAGGAATAAATAAATTAAATGCATCGGGTAACTTTAGCACAATAAATTTTAAGATAAATAAATCAAACACATCAGACGAATTAAATTTAAATTTAATAGAAAGTAAAAATAAAACCTTTTTAAAATTTTCTTTGCACTACGACGGATTATATAAAAGCGCCGTTTTAACTAATCTTACTCAAAAAAAATCATTATTTAAAAACGATGTTTTATCATTAGATTTAATACTAGGCGATAATTTTAGATACAATTTAGATTATTATATCGATAACGGATTTTATTTTAGCTTTGGCTTTAAATCTAGATACAACCAATTTAATAGAAACGTTGTTACCGATTTTAATGATGGCGAATTGTTTACACAATTGGGAATTAATACATTAAACATAGATTTTTCAGATTTTACAAATCAAGCTTATGTACAAACTATTTTTAAACAAAAATTTTTAGTTGGTGCTGGAGTTGAGTTAAAACACTTAAAAATAAATTCTAAAACTCTTGGCGATGTATCATCTACATTTGAAAATAGTGATTATGCAAGCGTTTTTGGCTATTTAAAATACGATTCGTTCGATAATAAATATTTCCCTAAAAACGGATGGTTTTTTAATGGCGATATACAATCGTATTTATATTCAAGTAATTTTTCTGGCAATTTTAATAGATATTCAATTGTAAAAGGAGACGTTGGAATTGCTAAAACAATTTATAAAAAAGTAACATTTAAATTACAATCAGAAGCAGGATTTGCCTTTGGAGAAAAAAGCGTTCCTTTTCAAGATTTTGTTCTTGGTGGTTACGGCTACAATGCAATAAACAATTTTAAACCATTTTATGGCTACGATTTTGTTTCCATTGCCGCCAACAGTTATATAAAAGCTTGCGGAACAGTTGATGTTGAGTTTTATAAAAAAAATCACTTAAATTTTTCAGCCAATTTTGCCAATGTCGAAGAGAATTTATTTTCTACAGGAAATTGGATTGCCACACCACAATATTCTGGATACGCAATTGGTTATGGTTTAGAATCTAGAATTGGACCAATAGAAATAAAATATTCTTGGTCGCCAGAATTGCCCAAAGGTTTTGTATGGTTTGGTGTAGGATTTTGGTTTTAAATCATAGAATTTACAAATATTTGTGAAATATTAAACAAAAAAAGTATATTTGAACAGATTATTAAAAAAAGATACATTATGTCTATTTGGAAAAGAAAATCAATTACTAAATTATTATTAGAAGCTAGTGATTCAGAAAAAGGATTAAAAAGAACATTAACTGCTTGGTCACTTGTTGCACTTGGTATTGGAGCAATTATTGGAGCTGGATTATTTGTTAGAACAGCAACAGCAGCTGCACAAAATGCTGGACCATCAGTAACAATTGGTTTTATTGTAGCAGCAATAGGTTGTGCTTTAGCAGGATTGTGTTATGCAGAATTATCTTCTTCAATTCCAATTTCTGGAAGCGCATATACTTACACTTATGCAACAATGGGAGAACTTTTGGCTTGGATAATTGGTTGGGATTTAATTCTAGAATATGCAGTTGGAGCAGCAACAGTAGGAATTGCTTGGAGTGAATACCTCAATAATTTACTGGTCAATGTGTTGCATACAAATCCAATTCCTTATTCTTTATCACATTCGCCATTTCAACAGGTTATAGATCCAGTTACTAAACAAGTTTTAGAACAAGGATTTATAAATCTTCCTGCATTATTTATAGTTTCGGTTATTAGTTTACTATTAATTAGAGGAACTCAAGAATCAGCTTTCGTTAACGGAATTATAGTTGTAGTAAAAGTTGCAATTGTAATTATGATAATAGTTTTTGGTTGGAGTTTTATAAATCCAGTTAATCATACACCTTACATTCCAGAAAGTTCAATTTTTACTGACGAACATGGTGTTGGTCATAGTTATGGTGGAATAATGGGAATACTTGGCGCAGCAGGAACAGTTTTCTTTGCATTTATTGGTTTTGATGCAGTAAGTACAGCAGCACAAGAAACTAAAAATCCAAAACGCGATATGCCAATTGGAATACTTGGATCATTAGCAATATGTACTGTTTTATACATACTTTTTGCTCATGTATTAACTGGAGTTGCAACTGTAGAAGATTTTAGAACTGGCGGAAAAGAAGCATCAGTTGCCTTTGCAATTGGAAAATACATGATTGGTTACGAATGGTTAGCTCAGTTTGTAACTGTTGCAATTCTAGCAGGATTTTCTTCTGTAATCTTAGTAATGTTACTTGGTCAATCAAGAGTATTTTATGCAATGGGTAAAGATGGTTTATTGCCAAAAGCGTTTGGAGATTTACATCCAAAATATAAAACACCTTATAAAGCTAACTTGGCAATTTTAGTTATTGTTGGATTATTTGCAGCATTTATTCCAGGAGATATTGTTGGCGATATGACGAGTATTGGAACATTATTTGCTTTTATATTAGTTTGTATTTCTGTAATTGTTTTAAGAAAAACCAATCCAGATATGAAACGTGAATTTAAAACACCTTTCGTACCTTTTGTTCCAATTTTAGGAGTAATTGTTTGTCTTGCTATGATTTACGGATTAGGTTGGACAAACTGGTTAAGACTAGCAGTTTGGTTAGCTATTGGTTTAGTTATCTATTTTACGTATGGAAAGAAAAATAGTGTTTTAAACAACTCTAAAGAAGAATAACAATTTTTAAACATAAAAAAAGCCATTACAATTTGAGTAATCATTTAGTAATGGCTTTTTCTTTTTATAAATAATTCATAACAAATCACTATCAAAATTAATTTTTTCCGATATTTGCTACAACGATATAGATAACGATTTTTTAATAAATCTGAAATCTAATATCTAAAATCTAATATCTTCAATCTGATGTTATACCATAAACTAGGAAATTTTCCACAAAAACGTCACACGCAATTTGAAAAACCAAATGGTGGTTTATACTACGAACAATTATTTGGAACAGAAGGTTTTCACGGACATTCATCATTACTTTATCACGTTCATCGTCCTACGCAAGTAAAAGAAATTGTAAAATCATATGCTGTAGAACCCAAAATTGCAATAGGAAAAAACATCAAATCATTATTATTAAAAGGATTTGAACTAAAACCAGAAGACGATTTTTTACAGTCAAGAAAAGCAATGTTGGTAAATAAAGATTGCACTATTGGATTGGCTGCTCCAAGAAAATCATTAACAGAATATTTCTATAAAAATGCCGATGCAGACGAACTAATTTTCATCCATAAAGGTTCAGGAAAGTTAAGAACAATGATGGGAAATATATCATTTGAATATGGAGATTATTTAATAATTCCTCGCGGAATGATCTACCAAATACAATTTGACACTCAAGAAAACAGATTATTTTATGTAGAAAGTTTTGCACCATTTTATACTCCAAAAAGATATAAAAACGATTCAGGTCAACACTTAGAACATGCACCATTTTGCGAACGCGATTTTAAATTACCAACAGACTTAGAAACCCACGACCAAAAAGGAGATTTTCTTATAAAAATTAAAAAAGAAGGAATGCTGCACGAAGTTGTTTATGCAACACATCCATTTGACGTTGTTGGTTGGGATGGATATAATTTTCCTTACGCATTTTCAATTCATAACTTTGAACCAATAACAGGACGAGTTCATCAACCGCCACCAGTTCATCAAACATTCGAAACCGCAACATTTGTAGTATGTTCCTTCTGTCCAAGACTTTACGATTACCATCCCAAATCAATTCCTGCGCCATACAATCACAGTAATATAGATAGCGATGAGGTTTTGTATTATGTAGATGGCGATTTTATGTCAAGAAATAATATAGAACAAGGTCATATAACATTACATCCCAAAGGAATTCCGCATGGTCCAGCTCCAGGCGCAATGGAACGCAGTATTGGTCATACAGAAACTCAAGAATTGGCAGTTATGGTAGATACATTTCGTCCATTAATGGTTACCGAAGAAGCAATGGCAATTGACGACGGAAAATATTATAAATCTTGGTTAGAGTAAATGCGTTGCACCGCAACGTATCAATAATTAAAGTAATATAAATATAAAAACCGCTAATTTATATAATAAATTTTCATTAAATTAAAATTATGTCTAAAGAAGTAAAATCAGTCGAATACGGCTTAGAAAAAATATTTGAAGGTGCACAAGATTTTCTGCCGCTTTTAGGAACAGATTATGTAGAGTTTTATGTAGGAAACGCTAAGCAATCGGCACATTATTATAAAACAGCATTTGGTTATCAATCATTAGCATACGCTGGTTTAGAAACTGGAGTTCGAGACAGAACAAGTTATGTTTTAAAACAAGACAAAATAAGAATAGTTTTAACAACACCATTAAAACAAGATTCACCAATTCACGAGCATTTAAAAAAACATGGCGATGGTGTAAAAGTCGCTGCACTTTGGGTAGAAGATGCCACTTCTGCTTATGAAGAAACTATGAAACGTGGTGCAAAATCGTTCATGGAACCAACTATTGAGAAAGACGAATTTGGCGAAGTCGTTAGATCTGGAATTTATACTTATGGCGAAACCGTTCACATATTTGTAGAAAGAAAAAACTACAAAGGCATTTTTCTTCCAGGTTACAAAGAATGGAAATCAGATTATAATCCAACACCAACAGGTTTAAAATACATAGATCACATGGTTGGAAACGTAGGATGGAACGAAATGAATACTTGGGTAAAATTCTACGAAGACGTAATGGGATTTGTAAATTTTCTATCTTTTGACGACAAACAAATTAATACAGAATATTCTGCATTAATGAGTAAAGTAATGAGTAACGGAAACGGAAGAATTAAATTTCCAATAAACGAACCAGCAGAAGGAAAGAAAAAATCGCAAATAGAAGAATATTTAGATTTTTATGGCGGACCAGGAATTCAACACATTGCTATTGCTACAAACGATATAATAAAAACAGTATCAGAGTTGCGTTCTCGAGGAGTAGATTTTCTTTCTGCGCCACCACATACTTACTATCAAGCAATTCCAGAACGACTTGGTGTGCATATGGATATGATGAAAGAAGACATAAACGAAATAGAAAAATTAGCCATTATGGTTGATGCAGATGAAGATGGTTATTTACTTCAAATATTTACAAAACCAGTGCAAGACAGACCAACATTGTTTTTTGAAATTATTCAAAGAATGGGAGCAAAAGGTTTTGGCGCAGGAAATTTTAAAGCACTTTTCGAGTCTATAGAACGTGAACAAGCTTTGAGAGGAACTTTGTAAAAATAAAAACAGTTGTAAAACCATCTAAAAAATTTAGATGGTTTTTTATTTATATTAAATTTCAATATTTTAAATCTTTATCTCAATCTTAAATATTTAAATAATACTATGTAACTTTGTTTAAATTTAATTATTATGGAATCACGATTTCAAATACCTCGCTATACTTACAACGATTATAAAAACTGGAAAGAAGACTGGGAATTAGTTGATGGTTATCCATTTCAAATGTTACCTTCACCAACGCCTAGTCATAATCTGGCAATTATGAATTTTATATATCAAGGAAAAGATGCGCTAAAAAAAAATAATGATTGTGACTGCTTGCTATTTTCAGAATTAGATTGGAAAATTAGTGAAGAAACAGTTGTTAGACCAGACATGATGATAATCTGCGGTAGTACTAGTAAAGATTATTTAGAATTTCCTCCAGTTTTGGTTTTAGAAATAATTTCGCCATCATCAATAAAAAAAGATCGTGTTATTAAATTTGAATTGTACAGAGAACAAGGTGTAAAGTATTATCTTTTAGCAGATTACAATAAAAAAACAGTTGAGGTTTTTGAATTAGTTGATAATTTTTACAAACAAGTAGAAAGAACTGTTTTTCAAATTGATAAAGACTGTGAAATCAACTTTAATTATGATGAAATTTGGAAATAATATAACATTAGTCTGCAATAAATAGTTTATTTTACTTCTTAAGAAACCAAAACATTTATTTATAAAACTCTAAATTTATTAAAGAATTAACAATATACAACGTTGTAGTGACATTGCTATTGATAAAAATATGTTAAAGTCAATTTTTTTATAAGAATAATTCAAAAACCATAGTATCTTTGTACCATCAAAAAGAGAAGGAGTGGTTTCCTTTAATTTTTATATAAATTTTCATAATTTATAGTTTTTTGGTTGGTTAATAGCATAAAAACTCAGTCATTTGTTGACTGGGTTTTTTTGTTTTTATACATTTGGAACAAAATTTGCATTATAGTTACTAAATCTATTTAAAAATTTTATGAAAAAAATTATTGCTTTAGCCCTACTTTTTTTAACGGTTAGTTTTGATACCCAAAAAGAAGATGCCTTTCAAGTTGGTGAATGGTTTAAATTTAGAATACATTATGGACTTATAAATGCTGGTTATGCAACTCTAGAAGTTAAAGAAGCAGTAAAAAATAATAAAAAAGTCTTTCATGCAGTTGGCAAAGGTTACACTACAGGAATGTCTCGTTTTTTCTTTAAAGTAGACGACAATTATGAAAGTTATTTTGATAAAATAACCAATCAACCATACCAATTTGTTAGAAAAATTAACGAAGGTGGATATAAAAAAGATCAAGAAGGATTCTTTAATCAAGCAACCAATAAAGTGCTTGTAAAAAATTATAAAGACAAAACAGAAAAGTCATATTCTGTATCAGAAAATGTTCAAGATATAATCTCAACTTTCTATTTTTTAAGAAATCATCCCAACGTTGATAAGTTAAAAGTGGGCGAAGCAATTGCAGTAGATATGTTTTTTGATGATGAAACAACAAAATTTAAGTTAAAATATATAGGAAAAGAACATATAAAAACTAAATTTGGAACGGCTTCTACATTAATGTTTAGACCACTTGTACAATCTGGTAGGGTTTTTAAAGAAGAAGAAAGTTTAACAGTTTGGATAACAGACGACGATAATAAACTTCCTGTAAGAATTAAGGCAGAATTAGCCGTTGGTTCTATAAAAGCAGATTTAGAATCTTTTAAAGGATTAAAAAATCCATTTATGGTAAAAGTAGATTAAATAATGAGTGAAACAATATCATCAGAAATACTTGAAAATTTAGAAAAAAAGTTTGACGCAATAAACCAAAAAACCCAAACACATCTAGAAGGTCTTTTGTGGTCTAAACCTATAACCTATTGGGATTATATTCAAACAGATGCTTTACTAAATTTACAAACTCAAAGAACCATTTTGCCAGACGAAATGGTTTTTATTATGTACCATCAAGTCAATGAGTTATTGTTTAAAATGATTTTATGGGAAATTAATCAAGTAACAACTTGTCCAAATCCTTCTACCAAGTTTTTTACCGAAAGATTAATGCGAATTTCTAGATATTTTGATATGCTAACCACATCTTTCGACATCATGGGCGACGGAATGGAAGTAGAGCAATATATGAAATTTAGAAATACATTAACACCAGCAAGTGGTTTTCAAAGCGCACAATACAGGTTAATAGAGTTTGCTTCTACAGATTTAATAAACCTTATAGATTATAGATTTCGTGCAACAATAGATAGAAATACACCATATTCGCACGCTTTTGAACATTTATACTGGCAAGCTGCAGGAAAAGATTATAAAACAGGAGAAAAAAGTTTCTTAATTTTAGAATTTGAAAGAAAATACAAAGCAGAGTTTCTTCGCAGTATGGAAGAATACAATACTACCAATATTTGGCAAAAATTTAAGCAATTACCACTTCAAGATCAACAAAATCAAGATTTAATTGAAGCAATGCGTCACTATGACAAAACTGTAAATATAACTTGGGTAATGCAACATTTAAACACAGCCAAAAAATATATAGAAAGCGGACAAGGCATTGCCGAAGCAACTGGAGGAAGCGATTGGAAAAAATACATGCATCCAAAATACCAACGTCGAATATTTTTTCCCAAACTTTGGAGCAAAGAAGAACTAAAAAATTGGGGACAAGAAAATTAAAATACAACAACTCAATTTGAGAAAAATATTTTTAATCTTACTAGTAATAACAACTCTCTTTTCTTGTAAAAAAGAACAAGAAGAATACATTATAGAAGATATTGAACCTCAAAAACCCATTGTAGATTTCGGTTTTAAATATGACGATTACAATGTGCATTACGACACAATTCAAGCGCAAGATACTTTTGAAAGAATCTTAAAAAAGCAAAATCTTAACGGACGAAAAGCATCAGAAATACTAAAAATTATTAAAGATTCTTTCCCAACAGAAGTTAGATTTAAAAGACCATATGTAGCATTACGAACCAAAGATAAATACAATAAATTACAATATTTAATCTATCAACCCAACAGATTAGACTATTATTTGGTAGATTTAACCGATTCTATAATAGGTTTTAAAAAATCAAGACCATTAACATTTAAAATAAGAACCATTGCAGGACAACTTAGTGGTTCACTTGCATCAACACTTAAAAAAGAAAAAATAGACGCATCATTATCTAAAAAATTAATGACTGTTTACGCTTGGTCCATAGATTTTTTTAAGCTAAAAAAAGGAGATAAATTTGCCCTAAGTTTTACAGAAAGATACATAAACGACACACTTTACGATGGTATAGACAGTCTTCGCGCTGCCTATTTTGAATACAAAGACGAAAAAATCTATGCCTTTCCATTTCAACAAGAAACCAACGGAAAAATAGACTATTACAACGAAGAAGGAAAAGCCCTAAAAAACTTTTTTCTAAAAGCACCATTAAAATTCATACACATTACATCCAAATTTTCTAAAAACCGTTTTCATCCAGTACAGTTAAAATTTAAACCACACAACGGAACAGATTATGCTGCTCCAACAGGAACGCCAATAATGACAACTGCAACAGGTATAGTAGAGCAAGCAGGTTACACAGTAGGAAACGGAAATTTTGTAAAAGTAAAACACGACAACACCTACTCTACACAATATTTACACATGTCTAAAATACTTGTAAAACGCGGACAACGAGTAAAACAAGGTGATATTTTAGGCAAAGTAGGCAGTACAGGTTTAGCATCTGGACCACACGTATGTTATCGATTCTGGAAAAACGGAGTTCAAGTAGACGCATTAAAACTCAAATTACCCAACTCACAACCAATGGAATACTACAATCTTCCAAGATTTAGAGACCAAATACGGCCATTAAAACAAGAATTAGACAGTGTTCTTAGCATAAAATTCAACTCACTTTAATTAGCAGCAACTTCCAGCATTCCATTACAATTTTGTTCAATAACTGCTATTTTTCTAAGCCATAAAAAGAGCTTCTTGCAGTCGCTTTTTTATAGCAAGAAAAATTAGCATTTATTTTCACAAAGATTTCCATTGCATTCTGGGCTAAAAATCAAGTAAATTTTTATAATTATTTTCCAAACTCATAAAATCAAACAGTACTATTTTTTAATATCCTAACAGGTTTTTTTTAACATGTTAGGTATAATTAAAAAACAACACTTTTAAAATTTACATATAAATTAAAACAATACGAAGGATTAAATTATTGAAACCAAAACCAAAACCAAAAACAATTCGTGAAACGCGTCCGCCTTTTTGGAGGATTCGTGTCTGGCTTTCTGTAGAATTCGTATTTAAAAATCATCAAACCCAAAATCTACAAATTTTAACTAAATTTGCATTTCTAAAAAATCATAAAATGGCATTACCAACAATAAACCCAACGCAAACTAAAGCTTGGCAAGAATTACAAAACCATTACCAATCAATGCAAAACAATTCTATTAAAGAAATGTTTCAAGATGATACAACTAGAGCCGATAAATTTCACATACAATGGAACGATTTTTTAGTAGATTATTCTAAAAACAACATCAATCAAACAACACTAAATTTATTACTAAAACTAGCAGAAGAAGTGCATCTTAAAGAAGCAATTGCACAACAATTTTCTGGAGAATCAATCAATCAAACAGAGAATAGAGCAGTACTTCACACCGCATTAAGAGCATCAGAAAATGATACTGTTTTAGTAGACAACAAAAATATAATTCCAAATGTTTATCAAGTAAAAAAAGAAATAGAAATTTTTACCAATCAAATACTTTCTGGAGAAAGAAAAGGATATACTAATAAACCATTTACCGATGTTGTAAATATTGGAATTGGAGGTTCAGATTTAGGTCCGGCAATGGTTGTAGAAGCATTACAATTCTATAAAAATCATTTAAATCTGCATTTCGTTTCCAATATAGATGGCGATCATGTAAACGAAATAATAAAAAAACTAAATCCAGAAACAACACTATTTGTAATTGTTTCTAAAACCTTTACAACACAAGAAACATTAACCAATTCAGAAACCATTAGAACTTGGTTTTTAAAATCGGCAACACAATTAGACGTTGCCAAACATTTTGTTGCAGTATCAACCAATTTAGAAAAAGTAACCAACTTTGGTATCGATAAAAACAATATTTTTCCAATGTGGGATTGGGTTGGAGGACGATTTTCACTTTGGTCGGCCGTTGGTTTATCAATAAGTTTAGCAGTAGGATTTGATAATTTCAACAAATTATTAAAAGGAGCAAACCAAATGGACGAACATTTTAAAAACGAATCGTTCAACAAAAATATTCCAGTACTACTTGCTTTAATTAGCGTTTGGTACAATAATTTTTTTGGTGCTCAAAGCGAAGCTTTAATTCCATACACACAATATTTACAAAAATTAGCGCCATACTTGCAACAAGGAATTATGGAAAGCAACGGAAAAAGTATTAGTCGTGACGGAAAACCAGTAAATTATCAAACAGGAACTATAATTTGGGGCGAACCAGGAACCAATTCGCAACACGCATTTTTTCAATTAATTCATCAAGGCACAAAATTAATTCCAACCGATTTTATTGGATTTGTAAAACCACTTTATGGCAATCAAGATCATCACAATAAATTAATGTCCAATTTTTTTGCCCAAACAGAAGCATTATTAAACGGAAAAAGTGCCGAGCAAGTGCAATTAGAATTTGATGCACAAAACCTAGAAAAATCTAAAGCCGAATTTTTAAAACCTTTTAAAGTTTTTGAAGGAAATAAACCAACAAATACGTTGTTAATTCAAAAATTAACACCAGAAACACTTGGTTCACTAGTTGCAATGTATGAACATAAAATATTTGTACAAGGAATTATTTGGAATATTTTTAGTTACGATCAATGGGGTGTAGAATTAGGAAAACAATTAGCCAATTCTATTCTTTCAGAAATTAAAAATAAAACTGTAAATAAACACGATAGTTCTACTAATTTTCTTTTAAATCATTTTTTAAAATAATAGATAAACAAATCTTATAATTTAAACCTTAATTTGTAACTAAATTAAGGTTTTTTTGTATTAAGTGTTAATATATAAAGATTTCTTAAAAATATTCTGAATTTTGTTTAATCTATTGATAATTAATCAAAGTATTATTCTTTGTTAACACTAGCTTAACATTAAATAGGATATAATAACGGATTTTTGCATTAAAATTTTAACAAAATATCAAATGAAGAATTTTAAGAAATGGGCATTCACTGGAATACTGCTTATTGTAGTATCTACAGTATTTTCTCAAGGAAAAGTTTCTGGTACAATTACAGATTCAGATTTAAATGCATCGCTTCCTGGAGCAAATGTTTCTGTTAAAGGAACAAAAACAGCAGTAGTGACAGACATAGATGGAAAATTCACTATAAGTGTACCTTCAACTTCTGGTCAGTTAGTAATATCTTATGTTGGATTTGATTCTAAAACAGTAAATTTTAACGTTGCTGCTGGAAAAACTTCAGATTTAGGTGCAATTGTATTATCATCTAACAACAATCAACTAGACGAAATTGTAATTAAAAGTACCGTTTTAGATATTGCTAAAGATAGAAAAACGCCTGTGGCAGTTTCTACAATTAAAGCAGCAGAAATAAGAGATAAATTAGGTAATCAAGAATTTCCAGAAATTTTAGTAAATACACCTTCTGTTTATGTTACAAAACTTGGTGGTGGTTTTGGAGATTCAAGAATTAATATTCGTGGTTTTGACCAAAGAAATATTGCAGTAATGATAAATGGTGTTCCAGTAAACGATATGGAAAATGGTGCAGTTTTTTGGAGCAATTGGGCAGGTTTGTCTGATGTAACTTCATACATGCAAGTACAAAGAGGTTTAGGTTCTTCTAAACTAGCTATTTCTTCAGTTGGTGGAACTATTAACGTCATTACTAAATCATCAGACGTAAAAGAAGGTGGAACAATTGCTGCAAGTGTTGCTAACAATGATTACATTAAAAATCAAATTTCTTATAATACTGGTAAAATGAAAAGTGGATTTTCTACATCTATTTTATTAAGTCAAACAAGAGGTGATGGTTATGTAGACGGAACTAAATTTGCTGCAGCCAATTATTATTTAGCATTTGGATACGAAGTAAATAAAAAACACGACTTACAATTTACTTTTACTGGTGCGCCTCAATACCACAATCAAAGATCTAATGCGCCAACTATTAACCAATACATTAAATATGGTCAAGGTGGCGAACCTAACAGACAATACAATTCTGATTGGGGATTTTTAAATGGTCAAGAATACAGTTTTAGAACCAATTACTACCACAAACCAGTTATGTCTTTAAATTGGGATTATAAAATATCTGATAAAACTAAAGTTTCTACAGTAGTTTATGGTTCTTGGGGAAGAGGTGGCGGATCTAATGGTGCAGGAGCAATTAGAGGAAACAGATTTTTTGGAGACAATTTAAGAAGAGCAGATGGATCTATAAATGTAGATTTAATTCAAGCTTGGAACTCTGGACAAACAGTACAAATTCCAGGAACAGTTGGAACTTCTACAAGATTACCAATTGCAGGAAATTTTCAAAATAGTAATTCATCTTCAAGTAATTTTACAAATGGTATTTCTAAAATATCTTCTGTAAATTCTCATAACTGGTATGGTGGAATTTCTAGTTTAAATACTAAATTAAATCCAAATTTAACTTTAGATTTAGGTGTAGATATTAGAACTTACAGAGGTATTCATTATCAAAATTTAAATGATTTAATTGGTGCTACTAATTATAACGCCAATTATGATCCATTAGGAGCAACTAATAATGATATTAATAATCCAACAAGAATATTAACATCTACTTACAATACATCACCTAATGGTAATCCGTTTTTTAATTCAGATTATCAAGAAAAAATTAACTATAATAACGATGGAGAAGTTAAATGGCTAGGTGCATTTACTCAATTAGAATATTCTACAGATAAATTAACAGCTTACGTTCAAGCAGCAGTTTCTCAACAAGGATTTAAAAGAGTAGATTATTTTAAATATTTATCAACGAACGAATTGTCTTCAACTCCATACGAAAATATTATTGGCGGTAACGTAAAAGGTGGAATTAATTACAATCTTGATGCAAGAAACAATGTTTTTGTAAACAGTGGATATTATTCTAAACAACCATTTTTTAATGCAGTTTATCCTAATAACGCATCAATTGTAAACGGAAATTTAGTTAACGAGAAAATTATGGGATTTGAAGCTGGATACGGTTACCGTTCTCCTAAAGTTAGCGCTACTTTAAATTTATATCATACAACTTGGAAAGACAGATACCAACGATTAAACGATGCAGCTACAGATAATCCAGGTGGATATTATGATTTTAACGGAATTACAGAAATTCACACTGGAGTTGAAGTTGAATTAAATGCTAAAGTAACTTCTAAATTTAAAGTTAACGGAATGATTTCTGTTGGAAACTGGGATTATAAAGGAACAAGTTTAAGTAATAGATTTGACAACCAAAACAATCCAATTGTTGGCGGAACGGCAACTACTTTATATTTAGATAAAGTAAAAGTTGGCGATGCTGCTCAAAGAACTGCATCAATTGGTGGAAATTACGAAGTTTTAAAAAGAGTAAACCTTGATGCAAATTATAGATATACAGAAAAATTATATGCTGCTATTTCTCCAGGAAACTTTAGCGTAGAAAACAACTATGGTTCTTTAGAATTACCTTCTTTTGGATTAATGGATGCAGGTTTAAGCTATAAAATGCTAGTAGGAAAAGATAAAAAAGATGCGGTAAACTTTAGAGTTAATGTAAATAATGTTTTAGATAAAATTTATATTGCAGATTCTAGAACTAATCAATTTACAGCTACAGAAGCAGAGTATACTGGAAATTCTGGAAATGGTGCAGGATTAAATTCTACATTAATTCCTACTCCAGCAGGAAAATACAATAGTTATCAAGACTACCAAAACAGAGGTGTTTATAATGGTGTTGATAATAGAAATCAAGTATTCTTTGGTTTTGGAAGAACTTGGAACGTAACATTGAGTTATAATTTCTAAAATTTAAAATCATTCTAAAAAGGCATTCTTAACAAAGAATGCCTTTTTTTTTGTCTTTTTTTCTCTATATTTGTTTAAACCTAATATTTACATATGTATCCTCTTATTCAAAAATTTCATTCAGGTTGGGCTTACTTAGCACTTTTATTACTTGTGGTTGTTGTTTTAAATTCATTAATTGGCTTCGTTTCTAAAAAAGAATTTACTTCTAAAGATAAAAAAATTGCACTTTTCGGATTAATTGTAACACATATTCAACTAGTAGTTGGATTAATTTTATATTTTATTTCGCCCAATGGTTTTGCACTTTTAGGAAACATGGAAAAAACTTCTAGATTAACTTCATTAGAACATCCACTTACTAATATAATTGCAATAACCTTAATTACAATAGGTTGGTCTAGACATAAAAAAGCACTTTCTAGTCAATCTAAATTTAAGTCAATCGCACTTTTTTTTGGTTTAGGATTACTTTTAATTTTATCTAAAATTCCTTGGTCTTTATGGATTAAATAAATAGTGTATTGTTTTTTTATGAATTTTACCAGCATGTAAAACTCTTTTTTACATCACAATTATTACAAAGGCATTGTTTTTGTAAATCTAATTTTAACATCATTAAAATGAAAAAATATACTTACATACTAATTTTTATTTTATCTTTTTTCCTCTTGTTTAGTAGTTTTTCTTATAAAGCAAACTCTATTTATCAAGAAGAAGTAAAAAAAGTAAAACAAGATACACTTAAAAAAGAAAAAGTTGAAGTTGTAAAAACAGATTCAATTGTTGTATACAAAGGAAAATTTAAACCTTTTAAAAGCAAAGCGCACGCATCTTATTATGCTGAACGTTTTCACGGAAAAAGAACCGCAAGCGGAAAGATTTATGATATGAATAAATTAACTGCAGCGCACAAGAAATTACCTTTTGGAACTAAAGTAAAAGTTACAAATGAAAAAAACGGAAAATCAGTTGTGGTAGAAATTACCGATCGTGGACCATTTGTAAAAGGTAGAGAAATAGATTTGTCTAAAAAAGCATTTATAACTATTTGCGGAAGCACTGCTGGAGGAAAAGCTGTGGTAACATTAGAAACTTTACAAAAATAATTACCAACTTTTATAAGGATTTTTGCTTAAATAAGCATTATAATATTTTTCATCATTTGTAACTTCATCTCCAAGCCAATTTGGTTTTATAATGGTTTCATTTTCGTTTTCTAATTCTATTTCTGCAATAATTAGTCCATCATTTTCTCCATAAAAAACATCAACTTCTACAATATGATTTCCAGATTTAACTTCATATCTAGTTTTTTCTATAATTCCTTTTTCGCATAGTTTTAATAATTCTCTGGCCTCATCAACTTGAATTTCTTTTTCCCATTCTAGTCGTGTCGCACCGCTTTCATTTCCTTTTCCTTTTATGGTTAGAAATCCTTTGTCGGCTTTAATTCTAATTCTTACAGTTCGTTCTGGATTTGATGAAATATAACCTTGAGCAATTTCACTTTTCTTGAAGTATTCGTTTTTAAAATCTAAAGAATTTACCAAATATTTTCGTTCTATTTCTATCATATAAATTTACTTTTTATCAAAAATACGATTTCAAAAGTTATAATGTATCAAATCATTTTCAAAATCAGAAAATAAAAAAACTAAATTTGTATAGTGATTGAAGAAATAAAATACCGCAAAATAATTCACGTAGATATGGATGCTTTTTATGCTTCTGTAGAGCAAATGGATTTTCCTGAATTAAAAGGAAAACCTCTTGCCGTTGGCGGAAGCGAAACTCGTGGAGTAGTTTCTGCAGCAAGTTACGAAGCAAGAAAATTTGGAGTAAGAAGCGCAATGAGTGGTGTTCAAGCAGCAAGAAATTGTCCAGATTTAATTTTTGTAAGACCAAGATTTGACAGATATAAAGAAATCTCACAGCAAATTAGAAAGATATTTTATGATTATACCGATTTAGTAGAACCACTTTCGTTAGACGAAGCATATCTTGATGTTACACAAAACAAAAAAGGAAATCCAAGCGCCACTTTATTAGCACAAGAAATTAGAAAACGCATTCACGATGAAGTAGGATTAACAGCTTCGGCAGGAATTTCTATAAATAAATTTGTTGCTAAAATAGCATCAGATTATAATAAACCCAACGGACAAAAAACTGTAAATCCAAATGAAGTTATAGATTTTTTAGAACAATTAGAAATAAAAAAATTCTACGGAATAGGTAAAGTTACCAAAGAAAAAATGTACCAACATGGCATTTTTACTGGAAAAGATTTAAAAACCAAATCGCAAGAATATCTTGAAGAACATTTTGGTAAAAGTGGTTCGTTTTACTATAACATTGTTAGAGGAATTCACAACAGCGAAGTAAAACCCAATAGAATATCTAAATCTGTTGCAGCAGAACATACGTTTAACGAAAATTTGACATCAGAAATTTTTATGCAAGAAAAGTTGGTACAAATTGCAGGCGAACTAGAGAATCGTTTAAAAAAATATAAATTATCTGGAAAAACAATTACTTTAAAAATAAAATATAGCGATTTTACAACCCAAACTCGTAGCAAAACCTTGCCATACTTCATTTCTGATAAAGGATTGTTGGCAGAAACAGCAATTGAATTATTGTTTCAAGAACGCATGAAAGAATCTGTAAGATTACTTGGAATATCTGTAAATAATTTAAATACAAATTCTAAAAAATCTGTAGTTGTGCAATTGTGCTTCGAATTTTAAAGTTGAACAAAAGTTAAACTTTAATTACAAATGTGTAACTATTTATAAATCATATATATTTGCTCATTATAAAATTTTAGGTAATGGAAATTCGAGAATACGAAAACGCAATTGATAAATATTTCAAGACTTTAAAAATAAATAAGTCTCCTCTTAAATGCTGGGATTTTTACGGAAATCATTTTGAAAAATTAAAAACATCTCTATCTGATACAGTTTTATTAGATAACATATTAGCAACCAATAATTGGAACACCAATTGGAATTTTCAAGAAGAATTGAACGATGAAACTGTTGTTGTGGTGACAGATGCAAAATTAAATATTGTGTTTGCATCTAAAAATATGATAAAAATGAATGGTTATGTTCCAAGTGAAGTTATAGGAAATTCTCCTAAAATGTTTCAAGGAGAACTTACTGACGATATTATTTCTAGAGAAATTAGTATAGCTGTAAACAATCATAAACCTTTTGATAAAGTAATTA
>JAYVKR010000156.1:0-29502 GCA_043768185.1 Flavobacterium sp. | reverse complement strand
GAAGAGAAAAACTTAAAGTAGCAAAAGCTTAATTATGGCAACATTACAACAATCAGCTTCAGGAAAAAAAGACGGAGATATTAGATATTTAACGCCTTTGAACATAGAAACGAACAAAACTAAAAAGTATTGTCGTTTCAAAAAATCGGGAATCAAGTATATTGATTATAAAGATGCAGATTTTTTATTAAAGTTTGTTAACGAGCAAGGAAAAATTCTTCCGAGACGTTTAACAGGAACTTCATTAAAATTTCAAAGAAAAGTTTCTGTTGCTGTTAAAAGAGCAAGACACTTAGCATTAATGCCATATGTGGCCGATTTATTAAAATAATTAATTAATTTAGAATTGTTGTTTCGATATAATCGGGACTAACTTCTACAAAAAGGACAACAATATGGAACTTATATTAAAACAAGACGTTCAAAACGTAGGATTTAAAGATGACGTAGTTACAGTAAAAGCTGGCTTCGGAAGAAATTTTTTAATTCCTCAAGGTTTTGCTTAATTAGCAACTGCTTCTGCAAAGAAAGTATTGGCTGAAAATTTAAAGCAAAGAGCGCACAAAGAAGCTAAAGTTGTAAATGATGCTAAAGCAATTGCAGAAAAACTTAAAGCTATCGAAATTAAAATTACATCTAAAGCTGGTGGCGAAAAATTATTTGGTTCTGTAACCAATATTGATATCGCAGCAGCATTAGAAAAAGGTGGTCAATCTGTAGATAGAAAATTTATTACAAGTGGTGTTGTAAAACGTATTGGTAAATATACTGCTTCAGTTAGATTACACAGAGATGTAGTTGTAGAATTACCTTATGAAATAGTAGCTGAGGTTTAATATCTTACTATCATAAATATAAATCCCGATGTGAGTCGGGATTTTTTTTTAATCTGAATTCTTGAACTTAATTTAGTTCAGTTTATTTCAGATTCTTTAAATACAATAATAGCATCTTAAAATGATAAGATGCTGAATCAAGTTCAGCATGAAATACAAAAGACTAAATAAAGAACAATTAGAAGCATTACACCAGGAATTCTCAAACTTCCTTGCTTCTCAAGCCATTGATAAAAAAGAATGGGACGAAATTAAACTTCATAAACCACAAGTTGCAGCCCAAGAACTTGATGTTTTTTCTGATTTAATATGGGAAGGCGTTTTAAAGAGCGCTCAATTTTTAGAACATTTTTCTAAAAATCATATTTTTCTTTTTCATTGTCAAGAATTGCAACTGCGTTCTATAATTTTAAAATCGCTAGATGCAAATGTAGATTTTTTAAATAAAAATGGTTTGCAATGGTTAAGTGATAATATTTTTACAGATAATGTAGAAATTATTGTTGGTAAAAAAGAGTACGATCAAGACAGAAACGAATCTATATTTAAGTTAATAAACGAAGGTGCCATTTTAAGTGACGGACAACTTTATAATCAAGTTAACGGAATTGTAAATTCGTAGTAACTTTTCAGTTATAATTTATCAATTATTGAACAATTATAATTTCTTATAATTTGAATAAAATCAGTTTTAATTTTACTTAATTATATAAATAAATTGTATTTTGGTATCAAATTTTTTGTTTGATACTATGAATGATTCCCAACTTATAAATTCATTACGCGAAGAACTTAACTTGCACAATTACAATTATTACGTGCTTGATAATGCCACAATTTCTGACTTTGATTTTGATTTAAAATTAAAACAACTTCAAGAATTAGAAAATAAAAATCCAGATTTGTTTGATGAAAATTCTCCTTCGCAACGTGTTGGAGGAACAATTACTAAAAATTTTAAAACTGTTCCGCATCAATACCGAATGTATTCGTTAGATAATTCTTACTCTAAAGAAGATTTATTAGATTGGGAAAATAGAATCCAAAAAGTTTTAGGCAATGTATCTTTAAGTTATACTTGCGAATTAAAATACGATGGTGCATCAATTTCTATAACTTATGAAAACGGAAAATTACTTCGTGCAGTAACTCGTGGCGATGGTTTTCAAGGTGATGATGTTACTAATAATATCAAAACTATAAAATCAATTCCGCTAGAATTAAAAGGAAATTTTCCACCATTATTTGATATTCGTGGCGAAATTATTTTACCCTTTGAAGGATTTGAAAAAATGAATCAAGAGCTTATAGAAATTGGCGAAACTCCATATTCAAACCCAAGAAATACAGCATCTGGAAGTTTAAAATTACAAGATAGTACTGCTGTTGCTAAACGACCTTTAGAATGTTTATTGTATTTTATAACTGGAAATAATTTACCATTTTCAACCCAAATTGAAGGATTAGAAACTGCTAGAAATTGGGGATTTAAAGTTCCTACAGCATCTAAACTTGCTAATAATATTGATGAGGTTTTTGAATTTATAAATTATTGGGATGTTCACAGACACAATTTACCTTATGAAACTGATGGTGTTGTTGTAAAAGTAAATAATTTTTCGCACCAAGATGAATTAGGATATACTTCTAAATCGCCACGTTGGGCAATGGCTTACAAATTTAAAAGTGAGCAAGTTACTACTGTTTTAAATTCTATTTCTTACCAAGTAGGACGAACTGGCGCAATAACTCCAGTTGCCAATTTACAACCTGTTCAATTAGCAGGAACAATTGTAAAACGTGCATCTTTGCACAATGCAGATCAAATTGAAAAATTGGATATAAGAATTGGAGACGAAGTTTTTCTTGAAAAAGGTGGCGAAATTATACCTAAAATTATTGGAGTTGCACAAAGAGGAACTCAAACAGAACCAACTCAATACATAACTCATTGTCCAGAATGTAACACAGAATTAGTTAGAAACGCTGGCGAAGCCAATCATTATTGTCCAAATTTTTATAGTTGTCCGCCACAAATTATCGGTAGAATACAACATTATATTTCTAGAAAAGCAATGGATATTGAAGGTCTTGGCGGAGAAACTGTTGCCTTACTTTTTAATAATGGTTTAGTAAAAAACTATGCCGATTTGTATGAATTAAAAGTTGAAGACATTTTACCATTAGAAAGAATGGCACAAAAAAGTGCCGAAAATTTAGTAAAAGGTGTACAAAATTCTAAAAATATTCCATTTGAAAGTGTATTGTTTGCACTTGGAATTAGATTTGTTGGAGAAACTGTTGCTAAAAAATTGGCAAAACATTATAAAAATATTGAAGCTTTAAGCAAAGCAACCTTATTAGAATTAGTTACAGTTGACGAAATTGGAGAACGAATTGCACAAAGTGTACTAGAGTTTTTTGAAAATCAAGAAAATCAAATAATTATAGAACGATTAAAACAATTTGGAGTTCAATTTGAAATTATTGAGAAACACAATCCAAACGCTACTGAAAAATTAACTGGAAAAACATTTGTAGTTTCTGGCGTTTTTGAACAATTTTCTAGAGATGATTTAAAAAAAGCTATTGAAGACAATGGCGGTAAAGTAGGAAGTTCTATTTCTACAAAAACAGATTATGTGGTAGCAGGAGAAAATATGGGTCCAGCAAAATTGGATAAAGCCAATCAACTTGGTGTAAAAATAATTAGTGAAAGTGAATTTATAATTATGATAAATTAAAATTAATCTTTTACCTAAACAATTTTGATCATTATAAAAATTGCGTTTAATAACAATAAATCCAATAAGACAAATGGAAATATCAAGTTTAAATTCATCAAATATTAGGAAAAAACAACTCTTACAATTTTTTAAAATATTGTTTTTCACTATTACAATAGCAGAACTTTATTATGAATATGTAGATTCTATTGAATTTATTTCAATCTTAAAACCCTTACTAATTCCAATATTGATTTCTACTTATTGGATTTTTTCTGAAAAAAAATCAATTCTTTACGTTTTTTCTTTAAGTTTAAGTTGGATTGCAAATGTTTTATTTATTTCTAAGGATTTTAATATTATAAGTTTGGCTGCAACGTTTTTTATTTTACACAGAGCTTTTATAATTTATAAAATTTATTTGGTTGTTAAACCTGTAAAATGGCGAATAATTTTGTTAGCCAGTATTCCATTTCTTTTTTTGTTTTTATGTTTAATAAACATAGTTTTTGTTAAACTTGAAGGACAACTTTTTTATATAACGCTTATTCAGAGTTTGTTAATGAGTTTATTTGGAGGTTTTGCATTAAGCAATTATGTTATGAAAAATGACGAATCGAGTAAATTATTATTGGTAAGCTCAATTTTTTTTACACTTAATTTATTTGCTCTAGGAATAAAACTTTATTTTTATGATTTAACCATTTTAAAAGCAATTTCTATGCTCTTTTTTATATCTGGACATTATGTATTATATCAATTTATTATTAAATCTGAAAAAGAGGAAATTAAACTACAATAGCTTTTCCGTTGGCAATAACTTGCTTGTCTTTAGATAAATAAAAATCAATTCTGCCAAGATTTAATCCATAACAACCAACTTGATTGATTAATACTTCTTTGCCTTCAAGATTTTTTTCTATAACTGGTTTTTCTAGAAATGTATGAGTATGTCCACCAAGAATTAAATCAATATTTTTTGTTTTTTGTGCCAAAGTAATATCACAAACTTTATTGGTGTCTTCTTTATATTTAAAACCAATGTGAGAAAGGCAAATTATTAAATCACACTTTTGTTCTTCTTTTAATATTCTTGCCATGTCTGTAGCTCTTTCAATCGGATCATTATAAACAGTTTCTTTATAATGTTTTTTATCAACTAAACCAGCAAGTTCTATTCCTAGTCCAAAAATTCCAATTTTAATTCCATCTTTAAACATAATTTTATAAGGTTTTACAACACCATCAAGAACTGTATTTTTAAAATCGTAATTAGCATTTACAAAATCAAATTTTGCATTGTACAATTGCGAATAAAATCCATCAATACCATTATCAAAATCGTGATTTCCTAATGTTGCAACATCGTACTTCATCATGCTCATTAACTTAAACTCTAATTCGCCACCATAGTAATTAAAATAAGGTGTGCCTTGAAAAATATCGCCAGCATCAAGTAAAAGCACGTTTGAATTTTCTTTTCTAATTTGTTCAATTAATGAAGCTCGTCTTGCAACGCCACCCATATTTGCATTTCTAGGATGATCTGCAGGAAAAGGATCAATATAACTATGAACATCGTTGGTATGAAGAATTGTAATGTGTTTTAAATTGTCTGTATTAAAACTACTTAGCGAAAAACCAGACGCAATTAATGCTGTAGTTGCAGTAGTTTTTTGTATAAAATCTCTTCTTCTCATTTTATGCTGAATTTAGTTCAGCATCTTAACAATACTGAAAAATTTGAATTATTATTTTTTAATTTCTAGCTTCTAACTTTTATACGAATGTCTTTATTAATTTTTAAAGTATCAACTTCTTTAAAATAATCAATCAATATATTTCTAAGTTTATAATCTAAATCAAATTTGGCAGTTCCTTTTTTAAAGAAATTCATATTATCACCACCATTTGAAAGATAATCTGAAGTTACAACATAATAGATTTTAGTAACATCTAAAGGTTTTCCTTGTATTAAAATTGATGAAGTAGAATTGTCTTTTTCAATTGTAAAAGTAATTCCAGCTAGCGGATGTGGTTTTTTTTCTGTAACAAAATGGGTAACCATTTCTAGAATTTGTTCGCCTTTTAAAGCTATTACTATAGAAGTATTTTCAAACGGCATTACTTCAAATGCTGTTCTTGCGGTTACATTTCCTTTAGGAATTATGCTTCTAATTCCGCCATGATTTAAAATACAAATGTCTATTGATTTATTTTCTCTAGATTGAAAAGTTTTATTAGTTTTTTCAAGTGTAATGTCTGCAAGAAAACTACCAATTGTTGTTTGCCATTCGCCTTTAGATTTATCTAATGTTTCATCACAATAGGCAAGAATTTCACTTAAATCTTTATCAATATTTTCTCTATATGGTTTTATAAAACTTTCTATTGATTTGACATTTTCACTATCAATTATGTTATCAACATTAGCTAGTTTATTGTTTATTTCAATTTTTTTACCTTCAATTTTGGTAACAGTATAATTCTGTTTTGCGCAAGAAATAACAAAAGAATATGTTAATAATAAAACAAAAAGTTTTAATACAACGTTATAGTTTTTTAGTTTTACCATCTGTTATGCAACTTATTTTAATTAGATTTGTAACTCAAGTAAAAGTAGTATGTTTTTGAATAAAATAAAGGATTTTATAACAAAAAAAATTGTTAAAAAAAGGTTATTAAATGTAAGTCTAAATGCATCAAGTAGTTCTATAAAAAAAGTTGGAATAGTATTTGACGAAAGTTATTTCTACGAAAAAGAGGCGTTAATTAATGAGTTGATTTTAAACGGAATAAAAGAAGAAAATATTGAAATTCTAGTTTTTAAAAACGCAATAAAAAAAAATGAAACTTTTGATTATCCAACCTTTAGTTTTAAAGATATTTCTTGGAGTGCAACATTTGATAAAGAAGAAGTAAATTCGTTTATTAATAAAGATTTTGATTTATTAATTAGTTATTACGATACAGAAAAATCGGCACTTTTACTAGTTACACATTCTAGTAAAGCTAGTTTTAAAGTAGGATTTGCCTCTGTAGACAAGCGGTTAAATCATTTTATGATAGCTACAAATGCCGAGAATTTTAAAGTTTTTATGGATGAATTATTTAAATATTTAAAAATATTAAACAAACTATAAATTTATGCAATCATTAATAGGAACAGGAGTTGCACTGGTAACACCTTTCAAAAAAGATTTTTCTGTAGATGTAGATGCTCTTAAAAAAATTGTTAATTTTCAAATAGATAATGGTGTTGATTACCTAGTTATTTTAGGTACAACTGGCGAACCTGCAACTTTATCTTCAGACGAAAAAGAATTGGTCATTAAAACTGTAGTTGAAGCCAATGATAAACGTTTGCCATTGGTACTAGGCATTGGCGGATTTAATACTGCCGAGTTAGTAAAAGAACTTACAACTAGAGATTTGTCATCTTTTGATGCTATATTATCAGTTTCACCCTATTATACTAAGCCAACACAAGAAGGAATTTATCAGCATTTTAAAAAAATAGCTCAAAATTCTCCATTACCAATAGTTTTATACAATGTTCCAAGTAGAACAGGAAGTAACATGTTGCCATCTACAGTTTTAAGATTGGCAAACGAATTTAAAAATATTGTTGCTATAAAAGAAGCGGCTGGCGATGTTGTTCAAGCAATGAAAATAATTCAAAACAAGCCAGAAGGATTTTTAGTAATTTCTGGCGATGATATGATTACACTACCAATGATTTTAGCTGGTGGAAGTGGCGTAATATCTGTAATTGGAGAAGGTTTTCCAAGACAATTTTCAGATATGGTACGATTAGGATTACAATATAAAGTGGTAGAAGCTTATAAAATACATTATTTATTAGCCGAAGCAATTGATATGATTTTTGAACAAGGAAATCCTGCCGGAATTAAAGAAGTTCATAAAACATTGGGACTTTCAGAGAATACTGTTCGACTTCCACTAGTAAATGTAACAGAAGATTTGGCTAAAAAACTTGCCGATTTTACCAATAAAATTCTATAAAAATCAGTATTTTAAAACATTCAAATAAAATGTTTTATTGTATCTAAATATTAACTAATTTTGCATTTGCTTTTTTAATGATTTAAAGTCAATAAAACAGCACAGATATTTATAAAAAATGAAGAAATTTTTTGCCTTACTTACAATTTTAATTATACTTTCCTCTTGTAGCGAATATCAAAAAGCATTAAAATCTGAAGATGTAGCTTTAAAATTTGATGTTGCAACTAAAACATTTGAAAAAGGAAAATACGAAAAAGCAATTCGCCTGTTTGAACAAGTTGCGCCTGCATATAAAGGAAAACCGCAAGCAGAAAAAATGTTTTATTTATATTCTCAATCATTATTTAAAACCAAACAGTATTATTTAGCTGGCTATCAATTTGAAAGTTTTGCCTCTAGTTATCCAAAAAGTGACAAAGTAGAAGAAGCAGTTTTTCTTGGTGCAAAAAGTTTTTCAATGTTATCGCCAGTGTATAGTTTAGATCAAACTGATACACAAAAAGCAACAGATAAAATGCAGAATTTTATTGATACTTACCCAAATTCTTCATTTTTTGCAGAAGCAAATGCTATAATAAAAGAATTAAGAATAAAAGTAGAAAAGAAAGAATTTGAAAACGCCAAACAATATAATACAATTTCAGATTTTAAAGCTGCACAAATTGCATTAGATAATTTTATTTCAGATTTTCCTGGTACACCATATAAAGAAGAAGCATTATTTTATAAATTAGATTCTGCCTATAAACTTGCAATAAATAGTATTCCACAAAAATTAAATGAGCGTTTATTAAATGCTAAAGCTGCTTACTCTTCATTAATAAAATTTAATTCGAATACTAAATATAAAAATAAAGCTGACGAAATGTTGGCTAAAATTGATAAAGATTTACAACAATTTTCTAAATAAAAAGTCATGGATTTAAAAAAAACAAATGCGCCAGTTAATACAATAACTTACAATAAAACAATTATTGAAGAGCCAACTGGTAACGTTTATGAAGCTATAACAATTATGGCTAAAAGAGCAAACCAAATTAATACTGAAATTAAAAAAGAATTATTAGATAAATTGGATGAGTTTGCTACTTATAATGACAGTCTAGAAGAAGTTTTTGAAAATAAAGAACAAATAGAAGTTTCTAAATTTTACGAAAAATTGCCAAAACCACATGCTCTTGCAGTTCAAGAATGGTTAGATGGTAAAATTTATCATAGAGATACCAATAAATTGTAACTAGATATGTCAGTTTTAAGCGGCAAGAAAGTAGTACTAGGTATTTCTGGAGGAATTGCCGCATACAAAACAGCAAGTTTAGTTAGACTTTTTATAAAAGCAGGTGCGCATGTCCAAGTGATAATGACACCTGCTTCTAAGGATTTTATAACGCCGTTAACCTTATCTACATTATCTAAAAATCCTGTTCATTCCTCTTTTTATAATGAAGATGATGAAAATGCAGAATGGAATAATCATGTAGAACTTGGTCTTTGGGCAGATTTAATTGTAATTGCGCCTGCAACCGCCAATACAATGTCTAAAATGGTAAATGGAAATTGCGATAATCTTTTAATTGCAACCTATTTATCTGCTAAATGTCCGGTATATTTTGCTCCAGCAATGGATTTAGATATGTACAAACATCCATCAACAATTGCCTCATTTGATGCATTAAAATCATTTGGAAATTTTATAATTCCTGCCGAAAGCGGTGAACTTGCAAGCGGACTTTCTGGTGAAGGAAGAATGGCAGAACCAGAAAATATAATTGCATTTCTTGAGGCCGATTTAGAAAGTAAATTACCACTTAAAGGAAAAAAAATACTAATTACTGCTGGTCCAACATACGAAGCAATAGATCCTGTACGTTTTATAGGAAATCATTCTACAGGAAAAATGGGATTTGATATTGCAATTTGCGCTTCAAATATGGGTGCAGAAGTTATTTTAGTTTCTGGACCAACACATTTAGCTGTAAATAATACCAATATAATGCTGATTAGAGTAGTTTCTGCGCAACAAATGTATGATGTTTGTCATCAATATTACAACAATGTTGATGTTGCAATTGCAGCTGCAGCAGTTGCAGATTATAGACCAAAAAATATTGCTGATCAAAAAATTAAAAAAAATGACGAAGAATTTTCTATTGAGTTAGAAAAAACTAAAGATATATTGGCTTCGCTTGGCGAATTAAAACAAAATCAGTTCTTAATAGGATTTGCATTAGAGACAGAAAATGAAATTGAAAATGCTAAGTTGAAAATTAAGAAAAAAAACTTAGATTTGATAGTTTTAAATTCTCTTCAAGATGAAGGTGCAGGATTTGGAAAACCAACTAATAAAATTACTTTTATAGATAAAAATTTTGTTGTAGAACCAATGGAATTAAAATCTAAAGAAGAAGTTGCATTAGATATTATTAATAAAGTAATACAACAGTATCATGCGTAAGTATTTTAGTTTAGTGGTGTTTTTAACATTTTTTGTGTCTCAATCTCAAGAACTTAATTGTAAAGTTGTTGTAGATTATAGCAAACTTGCAGCTACAAATTCTCAAGTTTTTAAAAATTTACAAATATCTCTTAACGATTTTGTAAATAAAACGGCTTGGACAGATAAAAAATTTGAGCAAAATGAAAAGATAGATTGTTCAATGTTTATAACGCTTAACGGTTATGACAACAATCAATTTGATGCAACAATACAAGTTCAATCTTCGCGTACAGTTTTTAATTCTACCTATTCTTCGCCAATTTTAAATATTAACGATAAAGATTTTAGTTTTAGATATATAGAATTTGAAGCTTTAAATTACAATCCAAATAGTTTTGATTCTAATTTAATGTCGGTAATTGCTTTTTATGCAAATATTATCATTGGAATTGATGCCGAAAGTTTTTCAGTTGAAGGAGGAAATCAATATTTTGAAGCTGCTCAAAACATAGTAAATCAAGCTGCTCAAGGTGGATATAAAGGATGGAATCAATCTGATGGAGGAAATCAAAATCGCTATTTTCTTATATCAGATTTAGTATCATCTACTTACAAACCCTATAAAGATGCCATGTTAGAGTATCATTTTAATGGTTTAGACGGAATGGCAACCGATTTAAAAACGTCTAAAGAAAATATTATTACTTCAATAAATACATTGAGTCAGTTAAACTCAGTTAGACCAAATTCGTACTTGTCAAGATTGTTTTTTGATGCAAAAGCAGATGAAATTGTATCTATTTTTTCTGGTGGACCAAGCGTTGATATAAAAAATTTAGTTGATAATTTAAATAGAATTTCTATCAACAATACGTCTAAATGGTCTAAAATTAAACTTTAATTTAAGTAGCATAAACCTTTATGATTACAAATTTATCCATCGAGAATTTTGCTTTGATAGAAAAATTATCAATTCGTTTTTCTGAAGGATTTTCTACAATTACTGGCGAAACTGGAGCAGGAAAATCTATCTTACTTGGAGCTTTAAGTCTTGTTTTAGGAAAACGTGCCGATTTAACTTCGCTTAAAAATAAAGAAGAGAAGTGTGTTGTAGAAGCAAATTTTAATATAAAAAATTATAATTTAAAATCATTTTTTGAAACTAACGATTTAGATTTTGAAGAAGAAACCATCATAAGAAGAGAAATTCTTGCATCAGGAAAATCTAGAGCATTTATCAATGATACTCCAGTAAATTTGAATCAATTGCAAGAGTTAAGTGCGTTTTTAATTGATGTTCATTCGCAGCATCAAACACAAGAATTGTCAGATGATGTGGTTCAATTTAAAATTATTGATGCTATTTCATCCAATTTTGATTTAATTTCTAATTATTCAGTTGATTTAAAAGAATATAAAAAAAGCAAATCTAATTTAAAATCTAAATCAGAATTTTTACAATCTGTTTTAAACGAACAAGATTATAATAGTTTTTTGTTAGAAGAATTACTTTCTGCCAATTTAAAGCAAGGCGAACAAGAAGAACTAGAAGCAACATTTGAAAAATTAAATAATGTTGAATTTATTAAAGAAACTATAGTAAAATCATTATCAATTGCAACTGATGAACAAGTTGGAGTACTTCAAAATTTAAAAGAAATTAAAAATTTGTTTTCTAAAATTGCTCCTTTTTCTATAGAATATTCAAATCTATCTGAAAGAATTTCTAGTACATTAATAGAATTTGACGATATAGAAAAAGAACTTAATCAGTTATCTGAAACCTTATTTAGTGATCCAGAAACACTAGAAAATACTAATTTAAAATTACAGTTACTTTATTCTTTGCAAAAAAAACATCAAGTAAAAACAGTAGATGAATTATTAAGTATTCAAAATGAATTGGATAATAAAGTTGTTTCTGTTATTACATTAGAATCTGAAATTGAAAAAATTAAAAATGATATTTTAGAACTTGAAGAAAAACTAAATGTAAATGCAACAAAAATCCATAAAAATAGAGTAGAAGCAGTACCAATTTTAACTTCTAAACTGCAACTTATTTTGGAGCAACTTGGTATGGCTAATGCTAGATTTAATATTGAAGTTACTCAAAAAGACGATTTTTTTTCAAACGGAAAAGACGAAATAGAATTTTTATTTTCTGCCAATAAAGGATCAGATTTTGGTTTACTTAAAAAAGTAGCTTCTGGTGGAGAAATGTCTCGAATAATGTTAGCTGTAAAATCAATTTTAGCTCAATATTCTAGTTTGCCAACTATAATTTTTGATGAAATTGATACAGGAGTTTCTGGCGAAATTGCTAATAAAATGGGCGAAATTATGAAAGCTATGAGTTTAAATATGCAAGTATTTTCAATAACTCATTTACCACAAATTGCAGGAAAAGGCAGCTCACATTTTAAAGTTTTTAAAACTGTAGAAAATAATAAAACCCATACCGATTTAAAACTTTTAAATAATGAAGAACGAATTCAAGAAATTGCACAAATGCTTTCTGGAAGCGTCATTTCAGAATCTGCTTTACTTCATGCTAAAGAATTGCTTAATTAAAAATAATTATATTTGTTTACCTTATTAATTTATATAAAATACACAACTAACTATTAAAATTATGATAATAGAACCAAGAATGCGAGGATTTATTTGCTTAACATCTCACCCAACAGGATGCGAGCATAATGTAAAAAATCAAATAGAATATATAAAATCTAAAGGAGCAATTGATGGTCCAAAACGCGTATTAGTAATTGGAGCATCAACAGGTTTTGGTTTAGCATCAAGAATTACAAGCGCATTTGGTTGTAATGCAGCAACAATTGGAGTTTTCTTTGAAAAACCACCAGTAGAAAAACGTCCAGGTTCGCCAGGATTTTATAATTCGGCAGCATTTGAAAATGAAGCAACTAAAGCTGGATTGTATGCAAAAAGTATTAATGGAGATGCGTTTTCTAAAGAATTAAAACAACAAGTTTTAGATTTAATAAAAACTGATTTAGGTCAGATAGATTTAATTATTTATAGTTTAGCTTCACCAGTAAGAATGCATCCAGAAACTGGAGTTTTACATAGATCTACATTAAAACCTATTGGAAAAACGTTTACTAATAAAACGGTAGATTTTCATACAGGAAATGTAACAGAAGTATCAATAGAACCTGCAACCCAAGAAGATATTGAAAATACGGTTGTAGTTATGGGTGGCGAAGATTGGGCAATGTGGATAAATGAATTAAAAAAAGCCAATTTACTTTCTAATGGAGCAACTACAATTGCTTATTCTTATATTGGACCATCATTAACCGAAGCGGTTTATAGAAAAGGAACAATTGGTAGAGCCAAAGATGATCTAGAAGCAACAGCATTTAGAATTACAGATAGTTTAAAAGATATTAATGGCAAAGGATATGTTTCTGTAAATAAAGCATTGGTAACTCAAGCCAGTTCTGCAATTCCGGTAATTCCTCTATACATTTCATTATTGTATAAAATTATGAAAGAAGAAGGAATTCATGAAGGTTGTATCGAACAAATTCAACGATTATTTAATGACAGATTGTACACTGGAAAAGAAATTCCAACCGATGATAAAGGTCGAATTAGAATTGATGATTGGGAAATGAGAGACGATGTTCAAGAACGTGTAGCTAAACTTTGGTTAGAAGCAACTACAGAAACGTTACCAGAGATTGGAGATTTAGCAGGTTATAAACAAGATTTTTTAAATTTATTTGGATTTGGATTTAAAGGCGTTGACTATGAAGCAGATGTTAATGAAGTAGTACATATTCCTAGCATAAAATAATACAAATAATACATATTATTATAATTTAACAAAGAAAGTCCTTGTAAATAGTGACTTTTTCTGTTAAAATTCACTTAATTAATTCAAATATGATAATCAGTTATAAAGTCGCTTAAAAATTATGATTACTTTTATTTAATATTAACTTAAAAATCAAAATATGAAAAAAATTACTTTTCTACTTTTATCGTTTATTTTTTATTCGATGAGTTATTCACAAATTAGCAGTTATACTTTTTCTCAAAGTAATGCTACTTATACACCAATCACAGGTGCTACTTTATTGGGAGCAGCAACAAATGACGATACTAATTTTAATGCCTTAAACATTGGTTTCACTTTTAATTTTGGTGGAATTAATTTTACACAATTAAGTTTAAGTTCTAACGGATATTTAGCATTTGGGTCAACTGTTGCTACTTCTTACTTAGCATTATCAGATTCTGGTGCTGCAGCTTCAAATAATGTTGTTGCTGGTTTTAACGACGATTTACAAGGTGTTGCAAGTTCAAGTTTGTCTTATGTAACAACAGGAACTTCTCCTAATAGAGTTTTTACTGTGCAATGGGTAAATTATAGAAATTATACTACAGGAACTTCTACAGATAGTTATAATTTTCAAATAAAACTTTACGAGACTTCCAATTTAATTGATTTTGTTTATGGATCTATTATTAAAGATGCTACTAATAGAACTAAACATATTGGTTTAAGAGGAACATCAAATGCAGTTTTTAATAATAGATCTACAACAACAAATTGGTCAGCAACAACTGCTGGAACAATAAATACTGATTCTTGCACTTTAACTTCTACAATCTTTCCGGCTTCTGGTTTAACTTATACTTTTACACCTCCAAATTGTGCAGCACCATCTGCATTAAATGTTGCTCCATTATCTACTTCTTCAGGAACAGTAAATTGGACTGCTAGTGCTTCTGCAACAAGCGGTTATGAATATGTTTTATCTACAACCAACACTACGCCAACAGCAGCTGGAACACCAGTTACAGGAACATCTGTAACAGTAAATTCTTTAATGGCTGATACAACCTATTATTTTTTTATTAGATCTAATTGTGGAAGCGGAAATTTTAGTGGTTGGACTAGTTTTTCTTTTTTTACAGGATATTGCATTCCAAGTTCAACTTCTGCATTGACCTATATTAATAATTTTTCTACAAATAGTACAGGAAGTACAAATATTACTAATAATGCGAGTGGTTACACGGCTGGTGGATATCAAAATAATTATGCAACTACAGGAGTTACAACATTTTCAGGTGGAGCAATAAACTATTCTTTTTCACTAATTGGCGGTACGACTGGTGTTGCAATTTGGGTAGATTGGAATAATAATTTAAATTTTGAAACCACTGAAAGAATGTATACTTCCAATGCTTATTTAGCCAATGGTACATATACTGGTTCATTTATAGTACCTTCTACGGCAACTTTGGGAGATTATAGAATGAGAATTAGAACAGATTACAATAATATTAATCCTGATCCATGTGCTGTTTCATTTGATAGAACAGAAGCAGAAGATTATAAAGTAACTTTAGTTTCTCCACCAACTGATGCTATGGATTTTAATAACATTCAATATATTTCAGATGGTGCAACTGGTAGTAATACAAATTTTACAGTTCCAGCAAATACTCCGTTAACTGCTTATGCAGAAGGTTATGAAGCAGGAATTACAGAAGCTGCTGGAGTTGGAGCTGGAGTTCAAGCTTGGATTGGATCTTCTACAACAAATACAAATCCTAATACTTGGCCAGAATCTGCTTGGAGTTTAGCTACCTATTTAGACAATCAAGGTAATAATGATAATTTTTCAAGATCATTTACTTTGCCAGTTGGAACAAATTATGTTGCTTCAAGATGGAGATTAAATAATGCTGTTTTTACTTATGGTGGATATAATGGATCTTGGAATGGAACAACTAATAATAGTATTGTTGTAACAGTAACTCCGCTAGTTAACGATGAATGTACTGGCGCACAAACATTAACTGTAGGTGGAGTTTATGCAGATAATGCAGTACAAACTACAAATTTATCTGCTACAGCATCTTCACAAGCTGCGCCAACATCTTCAATAAATTGCAGTGGTTATGTTGGAGGTGATATATGGTTTCAAGCAGTTGTACCAGCAAGTGGAAATTTAACTGTAGAAACAGGATTAAATAATACTAATACTGGGATTGATACTTTAATCACTGCTTACACAGGAAGTTGTACAAATCTTGTTCAAGTGGGTTGCGATGATGATGGCGCTACCGAAACTACAATTGGATTTACTAAATTAGTTTTAACTGGTTTAACTCCAAATTCAACTATTTATTTAAGAGTGTTTGAGTACCTTAATGATGCAGTAGGAAATTTTAAAATTTCTGCGTACGATGCATCGTTATCTACAGACAATTTTGATAAATCTAATTTTAATTTTTATCCAAATCCTGTAAAAGATGTTTTAAATATTTCTTATAAAAATACAATTGATGAAGTTCAAATTTATAATTTATTAGGACAACAAGTTTATTCTAATAAAGTTAATGCAGCTGAATCTACTTTAAATGTATCTCAATTAACATTAGGAACTTACTTAGTTAAAGTAACTTTTAATAATGAAACTAGTACTTTTAAAATAATAAAACAATAGATTTTTAATTTTTATATCTTTAAAAACCCTGATATTTCAGGGTTTTTTTGTTTTTAATAAATAGTATCATTTTTCTTTTTTTAGAAATCATTATATTTGTTAAAATTTTTATAAATGTATTTTTCAATAATTATTCCTGTCTATAACAGACCAGACGAAATAGAAGAACTTTTACAAAGTTTAGTTTTACTAAATTATAATCAAACCTTTGAAGTTGTTATTGTTGAAGATGGTTCAACAGAAAACTGTAAAAGCGTAGTAGAGCAATTCACAAATAAATTATCAATATCTTATTATTATAAAAATAACTCTGGTCCAGGAGATTCTAGAAATTATGGAATGCAAAAAGCCAAAGGAGATTATTTTGTAATTTTTGATTCAGATTGTATCATTCCACCTAATTATTTAACAGAAGTTGAAAATGAATTAAATAAAAACTACGTTGATTGTTTTGGTGGACCAGATAAAGCATTAAAATCGTTTTCTAGAATTCAAAAAGCTATAAATTTTGCAATGACTTCTTTTTTAACAACTGGAGGAATTCGTGGTGGTTCAGAAAAAATTGCAAAATTTCAACCACGAAGTTTTAATATGGGAATTTCTAAAAAAGCTTTTTTAGAATCTAAAGGTTTTGGAAATATTCATCCAGGAGAAGATCCAGATTTAAGCATTAGATTATGGAAATTAGGTTATAAAACTAGATTGTTTTCTAACGCATTTGTGTATCATAAAAGAAGAATAGATTGGGAAAAATTCTCAATACAAGTAACAAAATTTGGAAAAGCGCGACCAATATTAAATTCTTGGTATCCAGAGTATAGTAAAATAACTTTTTGGTTTCCTTCGTTGTTTGTTTTAGGTTTTATATTTTCAATAATTGCATTAATTCTGTTGTATGAAATTTTTCTACAAGTTTATTTTGCTTATTTCGTTCTACTATTTATTGTTTCAAGTATTCAAAATAAAAGTATAATTATTGGATATTATTCGGTAATAGCAACATTTAAACAATTTTTTGGTTATGGTTTTGGATTTTTAGAATCATTTTTTAAAATTTCAATTCTAAAACAAAAACCAGAAATTGCTTTTCCAGAATTGTTTTTTAAAAATAGATTAGTATCTGAAGAATCAATAATTTTAGAAAAAAAATCTGAAACAAATAGTAAATCTGACATTACAATTAAATTAGAAACAGAAAAAAAATCTGAAATACAAACCAAAGAAGTAATTAAAATACCAAAACCATTTGTAAAAACTAAAATTATTGGATTAACTGGCGGCATTGGAAGCGGAAAAACTACTGTTGCTGAATTTTTTAAAGAAAAAGGAATTCCAGTTTATATATCTGATATTGAAGCTAAAAAAGTAATGGAATTTCCAGAAATAATAGCTAAAATAGAAAATACATTTGGTACAGATTTAATTATTAACAATCAATTAAACAGAGAAAAATTAGCATCTATTGTTTTTTCATCGCCAGAAAAATTAAAACAATTAAATGCAATAGTACATCCAGCGGTAAAAATACATTTTGAGAATTGGATACAAAATAATATAAAAGAAGAATTTATTATTAAAGAAGCAGCAATACTTTTTGAGAGCGGAAGTTATAAAGATTGTGATAAAATTATTACAGTTACTGCGCCACTTGAAATGCGAATAGAGAGAATACTTACAAGAGATAACACAACCAGAGAAAAGGTTTTACAACGTATAAATAATCAAATCTCTGATGAAGAGCGAGTTGCTAAAAGCGATTATGTTATAGACAATGAAAAAAGAGAAGGAATTAAAGAACAAGTTGATAAAATCATATTTTTATTGAAAAATAAATAATTTTTGGCTTCAATGTTAATGTTTGGTTAATACATTAACACTATAAATGTTAAAATGCTAATTTTGTTATGATGAATAAGTTTGTTTTTCGGCTGTTAGTAGTTTTAATGAGTTTGTCTTTATTAGGAATAATATTGGTTCAAGTTTATTGGTTTAATAAATCGCTAGAAAACAATGAAGAACAGTTTAAATTTCACGTAAAACAAGTATTAGGAAATGTTGCTAGAAAACTTCAAAAACAAGAAGAATATGCTTTTTATAGTAAAAATAATAAGTTAAAGTCAAGTAAAAAAGTTGCACCAAAAAAGGATGATCTTTTAGAATATGGTTACTATCAAAGAAATGCGAAAACCAATAAAACTATTATTTATTCTAATAGTATAATTTCTGAAGATTATGATATATTTTCTACGTTCTTTGATAAAAATTCTGACAGTTCAAAAGTAAATGGTTTTAGTTCTAAAAGAAAAACCGAAGTTTATAATAATAATTCTATAGACAATACAAGGTTTCAAAATCGTGCTATTCCTGATATAACTGTACAAAAAACTGGTAATTTAGATATTCTAGAAAGTGCTCAATTTGAAATTGCTTATAAAGATATTTTTTCGGCATACGCAATACAAGACAGAGTAACCAAAGAGAAACTGCAGGATCTTGTGTCTAAAGAATTAGATGAATATGGTGTAAAAACTCCTTTTGAATTTAATGTTTATAGTAATGGTTTGGCAACTAAAATTAAATCGGAACGATTTAGATTTGATAAATATGCAACCTATTCAATTCCAATTTTTATGGATAATGACGGAAGTGATAAATACCAGTTATTACTAACATTTCCTCAAAAGAAAAAGTTTTTGTTTAGAGAAATTCTCGCCATTACACTATTATCTATAGTTTTTACGTTAGTTATAATAATTGCTTATGCAAATGCATTGCATCAATTAATAAAACAAAGACATATATCTGAAATTAAAACCGATTTTATTAACAATATGACTCACGAGTTTAAAACACCAATTGCTACAATAAATTTAGCACTTGATGCCATTAAAAACCCAAAAGTAATTGACGATAAAGAAAAGATATTTAGGTATTTACAAATGATTCGTGACGAAAATAAACGAATGCATGCACAAGTAGAAAATGTATTGAGAATATCCAAATTAGAGAAAAAAGAGTTGGATATTGCTAAAGAATCGTATAATGTTCAAGATATTATTGAAGATGCAATAGATCACGTAAATTTAATAATTGAAGATAGAAACGGAACAATTACTAAACATTTTGATGCAACTAGAACATCTGTTTTATTAAATGATGTTCATTTTACCAATGTATTTGTAAATATTTTAGATAATGCAATAAAATATTCACCACAAGAACCTAAAATAGAGATTTTTACAGAAAATATTAAAGAATTTATAGTAATAAAAATTAAAGATCACGGTTCTGGAATGAGTAAAATTGCTCAAAAAAGAATTTTTGAAAAATTTTACAGAGAGCATACAGGCGATTTGCATAATGTAAAAGGTCACGGTTTAGGATTAGCTTACGTTAAAAGAATAGTAGAAGACCACAACAGTGAAATATTTGTAGAAAGTGAAAAAGGAAAAGGAAGTACATTTATTATAAAAGTTCCGCTAATTAACTAGGAAAAAAAACACACAAACAAAAAAAAATAAAAAACAAAAATGGAAAAAGAAAACAAAAGAATATTATTGGTTGAAGATGACCAAAATTTTGGAGCAATATTAAAAGATTATTTAATGTTAAACGACTTTGATGTTGTGTTGGCAAAAAATGGTATGGAAGGTTTTGAAAAATTTAAAAAAGATACATACGATTTATGTATTCTTGATGTAATGATGCCTTACAAAGATGGTTACACGTTAGCAAAAGAAATTCGTGAAAAAAACAAAGAAGTGCCAATAGTTTTTCTTACTGCCAAAACTATGAAAGAAGATGTGCTTAAAGGTTATAAAGTTGGCGCCGATGATTATTTAAACAAACCTTTTGATAGTGAAGTTTTATTGATGAAAATTAAAGCAATAATGCAAAGAAAATCATCAGAAGTTAAAGCAGAAAATGTACAATTTGAATTTCAAATTGGTAAATTTCACTTAAATTCTAAATTGCGATTTTTAAATTTTCCAGGAAACGAGCCAATAAAATTGTCACCAAAAGAAAACGAATTGCTTAAAATGTTAGCCATTTATGTAGAAGATTTAATGCCAAGAGAATTAGCGTTAACTAAAATATGGAGAGACGATAACTACTTTACTTCTAGAAGTATGGATGTTTACATAGCTAAATTACGTAAATATTTAAAAGAAGATGAAAACGTAGAAATTTTAAATATTCATGGTGAAGGATTTAGACTTGTAGTTAAAAAGACAAACTAGACTTTAAAAATATAAAAAGCTTTCAAATTTAATTTTTTGAAAGCTTTTTTTTGATTTTTGGTTAGATTTTTTTAACCAAAACACCATTTTTTTACGTGTCAAAGTTTATTATTCATTACTTTTTATATTAGTTACATAAAAGTAGATTCAAGTTTTTTAATTTAATTTCAACTTTTAAACTTTATTAAATTAAACTTTTAACTTAAATGTATAAGTAGTAATTTATCACAATTGTTAATTAAAACTTGTGTGTGCAAAGTATTTCTTGGTACTATAATCTATTTTTTATACTTTTAAACAAAATATAATTATTATTGTGTCAATAATCATTCATTCGCAATACAAATCTCAAGAAAACGATATACGTCAATTAGTTAACAACTTTTATGAAGACGGCGAATGGATAGTTAAAGGTTCTAGAAATAGTATAAAATCTAATTATTTACAAAATGAAAAGGTAAATATTAAGTTTTTTCAAAAACCTGGACTTTTTAAATCAATCATCTATTCTTTTTTTAGAGCTACTAAAGCCAAACGATCTTTTGATTATGCCAATTATTTAATTAAAAACGACATAAAAACTCCGTTTCCAGTTGCCTATGTAGAAGAAAAAAACTCGTTAGGATTACTTGGCAACAGTTATTACATTTCGCATCAAATAGAGTACGATTTTACAATTCGAGAACTTATTCACGATTCGTTATTTAAAAACAGAAAAATAGTTTTAGAACAATTTGCAGCGTTTACCTTTAAAATGCACGAAGCCAAAATTAACTTTCTAGATCATTCGCCAGGAAATACTTTAATTTTAAAAAGAGACGAAACTAATTATGATTTTTATCTGATAGATTTAAACCGAATGAAATTTGAAAATTTATCTATAGAAAAACGAATGGATAATTTTAAAAAAATGTGGTTGTCTAAAACTATGGTCAAAATTATTGCCAACAAATATGCCGATTTAAGTAATTATAATAAACAGGAATTACTTCAAATTTTACTATTAAAAACCAGACAATTTAAATACAAAACCTATCGAAAAAAGTTCTTAAAAAAGAAAATTGGATTGTAAATTTTATAATTTACAACCCAATTTTTATATAATTACTCAATTTAAACCGCTACATCATATTCTCTAAGTGCATCATTTAAAGACGTTTTTAAATCGGTAGAAGGTTTTCTTTGACCAATAATTAAAGCACACGGCACTTGAAAATCGCCAGCGGCAAACTTTTTAGTATAACTTCCCGGAATTACAACACTTCTTGCAGGCACAAATCCTTTGTATTCAACTGGTTCATTTCCAGTAACATCTATAATTTTAGTAGATGCCGTTAAGCAAACATTGGCGCCAAGAACAGCTTCTTTTTCTACTCTAACACCTTCAACAACAATGCATCTAGAACCAATAAAAGCACCATCTTCTACAATAACTGGCGCAGCTTGTAACGGTTCTAGAACGCCACCAATACCAACGCCACCAGAAAGATGCACATTTTTACCAATTTGCGCACAACTTCCAACTGTTGCCCAAGTATCAACCATTGTTCCTTCATCAACATAAGCACCAATATTTACGTAGCTTGGCATTAAAATTACACCTTTAGAAATGTACGCACCATATCTTGCCACTGCTGGCGGAACAACTCGAATTCCTTTTTCGGCATAACCAGTTTTTAATAACATTTTATCGTGGTATTCAAAAATTCCACTTTCCCAAGTTTCCATTTTTTGAATAGGAAAATAGAGTACAACTGCTTTTTTTACCCATTCATTAACTTGCCAACCAGTATTTGTTGGTTGCGCAACTCGTAAATCGCCACTGTCAAGCAAGGCAATCACTTCTCTAATTGTTGCTAAAGTAGTTTCTTCTTTTAATAAATCTCGGTTATCCCAAGCATTTTCTATTACAGTTTGTAAGTTTTTCATTAAATATTATTTTGTACAAATATAAAATCTTTTTTTGTTATTACTTGTGCTGATGAATATCAGTAGCGAATGGCTTGCGAGTATTTATCTACCATGTTCCAGCCATACGTTTTAATCTCAGGTTGCGGTTTTCGCGAAGCGAAAGCCGCAACCTGAGGATTTCCACTTCTGTCTGGGCTAGAATTAGTTATGTCTTTTGTGAAAATTGAATTTATAGACGAATTTTACAAAAGACATAAATCTTTAGTCCTGATGCAAAGGAAAAACCTTTTTTTATTTTCAAAAAAAGTTTTGGGAAGGCAGCAGGAATAGGGTTTATAGAAAAAGCCCAAGCCATTCGCTACCAAATACTATTTTAAAGCTTTTCTTTTAAATATTTACCAGTAACCGATTTTTTATTTCTAGCCACATCTTCTGGAGTTCCAACGGCCAAAAGTTGTCCGCCATTTTCGCCACCTTCTGGACCTAAATCTATAATCCAATCGGCACATTTTATTAAATCGAGGTTGTGTTCTACCACAATTATTGAATGTCCTTTGTCTATAAGCGCATCGAACGACGCCAATAATTTTTTAATATCGTGAAAATGTAAACCAGTTGTTGGCTCGTCAAATACAAACAGTGCTTTGTCTTTAGTTGTTCCTTTTACAAGAAACGACGCCAGTTTTATACGCTGCGCTTCGCCGCCAGAAAGAGTAGAAGAGGATTGCCCAAGTTGCACGTAACCCAAACCAACATCTTGTAAAGGTTGCAGTTTTTGAATAATTTTTGCTTGCTTGTGTTCGCTAAAAAAGGCAATAGAATCATCGACAGTCATGGTTAAAATGTCGTCTATATTTTTTCCTTCAAAGTGTACTTCTAGCACTTCTTTTTTAAATCGTTTGCCATTACAGGTTTCGCAAAGCAACTCAACATCGGCCATAAAAACCATTTCTACATTTATTGTTCCGTCACCTTTACAGGTTTCGCATCGTCCGCCATCAACATTAAACGAGAAATGTTTGGGTAAATAACCTCTAATTTTTGATAATTTTTCTTTGGCATACAAATCGCGAATGTCATCATAAGCTTTAATATAGGTTACAGGATTAGATCGTGAACTTCTTCCTATTGGGTTTTGATCTACATATTCTATATGGTGAATTTTGTGATAATGTCCTTGCATATCAGTAAATTGACCTGCTTTTTCACTCACACCTTCTAATCTTTTTTGAATGGCAGGAAATAATATTTTCTTAACCAAAGTACTTTTTCCGCTTCCAGAAACTCCTGTAATTACAGTTAAACTTTCTAACGGAAACCGAACATCAAGATTTTGTAAATTATTTTCTCTTGCGCCAAGAATATCAATATAACTTGAGGTTTTTCTTCGAATTCGTGGAACTTTAATTTCCATTGCACCATTAAGGTATTGCGCAGTTAACGAATTTGATTTTAAAATTTCGTCAAATGTTCCTTGCGCTACTAAATGTCCACCATTAGTTCCAGCTTCTGGACCAATATCTATAATCATATCGGCTTGTTTCATAATGTCTTCGTCGTGTTCTACAACAATAACAGTATTGCCCAAATCGCGAAGATTTTTTAAAACGTCTATTAATAATTCGGTATCTTTTGGATGCAAACCAATACTAGGTTCGTCCAGAATATACATTGATCCAACCAAACTACTACCAAGTGATGTGGCTAAATTTATTCGTTGCGATTCGCCACCAGAAAGCGTAGCCGAGTTTCTATTTAAGGTTAAATAATCCAATCCTACATTACTTAAAAACGACAATCTGCTATTAATTTCTACCAAAAGTCGTTTGGCAACTGTGGTATCATAATCGGATAATTTTAAATCTTTAAAAAACGGAATCAATCTTTTTATAGATAAATCAACCAAGTCAGAAATTGTTTTACCACCAACATGAATATAATTGGCTTCTAAACGTAAACGTTTTCCTTTACAAACGTTGCATTTGGTTTTGCCTCGATAACGTGAAAGCATTACACGATTTTGAATTTTATAATTTTTTTCTTCAAGTTCTTTAAAAAAATCATTCAAGCCAGTAAAATATTGATTTCCTTTCCAAACCAAGTCTTTTTGAGCTTCGGTAAGTTCAAAATAAGGTTTATGAATAGGAAAATCAAACTTGTATGCTTTGTTAACCAATTCATCTTTAAACCAACCCATACTTTCGCCACGCCAAGGAAAAATTGCATTTTCAAATGTAGAAAGTGAGGTATTTGGAATTACCAATTCCTCATCAATTCCGATAATGTTTCCGTAACCTTCACATACAGGACATGCACCATAAGGATTATTAAAACTAAATAAATGTACGTTTGGTTCTAAAAAAGTCATTCCATCCAACTCAAAATTCGAACTGAATTCCAATCGTTTTTTAGAATCAATTTCTTGTAAATAACAATCTCCTTTTCCTTCAAAAAAGGCAGTTTGTACTGCATCAGACAATCTATTATAAAAATCTTCATCTCCAGAAACCTCTTCATTTAATACAATTCTGTCTACTATTAATAAGGTGTTTTTAATAGTTAGTTTTTTTGTCTTATCTTTTTTGTCATCTCGAGCGCAGTCGAGAGACGAGATGCTATCTAGTCGAATCATTTCATTATCAACCAAGATTCTTGCAAATCCTTGTTGTAATAATGCTTTTAATTTATCTTCTAATTTTCTATCTTTTTCTAAGAAAATTGGAGAAAGAAGTAACCATTTAGTTCCAATCTCTAAAGTTTTAACTTTATTTACAACATCAGTAACAGTATCTTTTTTTACTTCTTTGCCAGAAACTGGAGAAATTGTTTTACCAATTCTAGCGAACAATAATTTTAGATAATCATAAATTTCTGTAGAAGTTCCAACTGTAGAACGTGCATTGGTAGTATTTACTTTTTGTTCAATAGCAATGGCTGGCGCAATACCTTTTATGTAATCTACTTTTGGTTTGTCTAATCTGCCAAGAAATTGTCTGGCGTATGATGATAAACTTTCTACATAACGTCGTTGACCTTCTGCATATAAAGTATCAAATGCCAATGAAGATTTTCCAGAGCCAGAAAGTCCAGTAATAACGACTAACTTGTTTCTTGGTATAGCAACATCAAGGTTTTTTAAATTGTGAATTTGAGCACCTTTTATAAGAATATTTTTCTTAGGTTCTAATGTAGAAATATCTTTTATAATCATAGCAAAATTAAAATACAAGCAAAGATAAACATTACAATTACAGAAATCAATCTACATCTATTAAGGATTTCATAAAATTAATTCACATTTTTTTAATTAAATGAAATTATACTGTTTAAATATTAGTATTTTTCTATTTAAAACACTTTCAGAATACAAAAAAGAACGTTTTAAACTATACATTAACTATACAAATCAATTTTTTGTAATTTATATATATGTTAAATAAATACTAGTAAATACAATATGTATTCCATATTTCAATCGATTTAGTAGATATATTTTTTGTATAGTTTTTATATAGTTAAACAAAAAATCAAATGATTTAGAGTTGCATTAAATTTGTATGAATCAAAAACTCACATATTATGAAAAAAATTACTTTATTTATTTCCTTATTGACTATTTCATTAGGATTTTCACAAACTAATCCTATCGATTTTGAAACTGGAGGAAACGGTGCTACTTGGACTTGGAACATTTTTGAAAATGGTCCAAATACACCATTAGCTATTATTGCTAATCCTGATGCTACTGGAGCAAATGCATCTGCAACAGTTGCAAGTTATACAGCAGTTGCTGGCGCACCTTTTTATGCTGGTACAGAAACTGCAATTGGTTCTCCTTTTGGACCATTTACATTAAATTCAACAAATTCAACAGTAAAAATTCTTGTTTGGAAACCGGTTATTAGCAATGTAGGTATTAAATTTGCTGCAAATATTGGTGGTGTAAATGGTGCATCAACTGGAGAAATTAACGTTGCCAATACTTTGATTAATCAATGGGAAGAATTAACTTTTAATTTTGCAAGTAAAATTGGTGAACCATCATCAACTGGTATAAATCAAATTGTTATTTTTATTGATTCTCAAGCAGAAAGAACTACTAATAATACTTGTTATTTCGATAATATAAGATTTTTACCAGCTACACCAACTCCTGCTGGAATAGTTTTACCTGTAGATTTTGAAAACACTACAGCTGGTTTTTACAATTTTACAAGCTTTGGTGGATGTGATAATAGTGTAGTAGCAAATCCAGATGCTTCAGGTATAAATACTTCAGCGTTTATTGCTAAAAATACAAGAAATGCTGGTGCAGCAACTTTTGCAGGTTCATTTTTTGATATAACAACTCCTATAGATTTCTCTGCAAATCAATCTTTAAAAATGAAAGTATGGACTCCAGTTGCTAATACTCCAGTTAAATTAAAACTTGAAGGTGGAGCTAATCCTCCAATTGAGGTTGATGTTGTTGCGTCATTGGCAAGTACATGGCAAGAATTAACTTTTAATTATCCTGCAAGTGTTGCAGCTTCAACTTACACAAGAGTAGTTGTATTCTTTAATTTTGGTGCAACTGGTACAGGTGAAATTAATTATTTTGATGATATTAAAAATGGTGGTAATTTACTTGTAAATTCTTTCGAAACTTCTAAAATTAAAATGTATCCAAATCCTGCAACAACTAACTTTACAATTGAAGCAAATTCAATAATTGAAAAAGTTTCAGTAATTAATTTATTAGGTCAAGAAGTAATTTCTAAAAATACTAACAGTCAAACAGTAACTTTAGACATCGCTAATCTTGAAACTGGTGTTTATGTTGTAAAAGCAACAATAAACGGTACAGTTTCAACATCAAAAATGATTAAAAACTAAAATACTTTTTAAATTATCTTTTAAAGCACGTTTTTTATAAAACGTGCTTTTTTTTGGTTTTAAATTTTATCTTCATTCCTACTATTTTTTTTCTAAATTAATTTGGTTATAATTAAGTTTATTTCTTCAATATCTTTTAATTAAATTTTAGTTTGTTTAACTTTATTTTAATGATTATCAATTATATAATGTAATTATTAAATAAAAGTTAGACATTTTATATAGTTATGTTAATTGCTTTTTAATATTACAAAATTATTGTTAAATTTAAATATTATTAACAATTAAAACATAGTTAAAATGAGAAAATTTACAATTACATTCGTTTTATTATTTGCAATTTTTGGTTTTGGTCAAAATCAATCTTCTGGAACAGTTGCTCCTAGTTTTACAAATCCTGTTCAACAATTTGGTGGTGGAGAAATTTTTAGGTTTGCACCAGGTATTGTTACACAATTAGATGTAACTGGAACTGCAAGTGCAACTGCGCCATTCGATTTTACATCTAGTAGATGGTTTGCTTTAGGAAGACTTAATACCGGAACTCAAACTGTTTATGGATTACGTTTTCAATTACCTAATAAATCTTTATTACTTGGTTATCGTAATTTACCAGATGTTAATCCAAGATTGGAATGGATTGGAACTGGAACAGGTTTAGGAAATCTTGAATTTAGAGCTGCCAATAGTTTTACATCAACAACTTCCAATTTAGTGGCCACTATGACTAATGATGGGAATACTTATTTTGGTGATGCTTTGTTTTCAGGTACGAAAGTTGGAATTGATTATAAAACTAATATTGGTCTGGCATTAAGAACAACATTAGTATCTGCAAGTACTATTACTGGTATTAAGTTAATTAACAATGCAATTGGTACATACATAAAGGAAGCAGTTAATATTGAAAGTATTAATACTTCTAATACTGGTTTTAGCAATAATGGTATTATTTTAAATTTATCAGGTTCGAATTTTTGTAATGGTATTAACGGAAATTTAACTAGTTCTTCAACTGCAAACGGTATAACAATGTTTGTTAAAGATGCAAGTATTGCAAATGTTGGTATTAAAGGAACAATTTCTAATGCTGGTAGTTTTGGTGCTGGAATTTGGGGTGTTTCACCAACCACCAATACCAATTGGAATGCTGGATATTTTGATGGAAAAGTAGTAGTTAATGGTCCATTTAGTACACCATCAGACAGAAAATTAAAAGAAAATATTAAAGATGAATCTGGACTTTTAGAAAAACTAATACAACTTAATCCAGTAAATTACAATTTTGCAACTAATGATAAAATTAATCTTCCAGAAGGTTTGCAACACGGTTTTTTGGCTCAAAATATAGAAGAAAATTTTCCAGAATTGGTTATTCCTGCAAGAAAACCAATATTTGATAAAGAAGGTAAATTTGTAGAATATTATGATTATAAAACAGTTAATTATTTGGGTTTAATTTCTGTATTAACTAGCGGCATAAAAGAGTTGGATGCAAAAGTTAAATCATTGGAAGACATTATTTCTAAAAATTCAAATAGTAGTTCTACTGAAATTAAAAATAATACTTCTATTAACTCTGAATTTTCATTAGAACAAAATGTTCCAAACCCATTTGATAATCAAACAACTATAAATTATAGTTTGCCAAAAGGCGCAAATGCTAGCATAACAATTTTTGATTTATCAGGAAAATTGATTAAAGATTATGCTTTGACAACTCCAAAAGGTCAAGTAGTTATTCAAGCAAGTGAAATTGGAAAAGGAATGTTTATTTATAGTTTGGTAATTAATAATCAAGAAATGATTACTAAAAAAATGATTATAAAATAATTACTTTACAATTTTTTATTTAAGCACGTTTTTTATAAAACGTGCTTTTTTTATTTTTAAAATACTATTTTTACTACTGTTTTAAAACAAATAATATTATTTATAAAAGTGTCTAAATTT
>JAYVKR010000155.1:0-18637 GCA_043768185.1 Flavobacterium sp. | reverse complement strand
AAAAACAATAATTTACAATTTATTGGGTGCCAAAGTATATGAGCAAGCATTTAATGATAGTGTAGATGTAAGTAGTTTGTCTAGTGGCGTTTATATAGTTAAGTTTTATGGTGAGGATAATGTTGTTTTGTTTGAGAAAATTGTAAAGGAGTAAAATTTATAAAGAAAATTTAAAGGTGAATGATTATGAAAAAAAGTATTATAATTCTTGTTTTATTATTATCTGTAAATTATGTAAAATCTCAAATTTTTTATAGTAATTATTATGATATGAGTTGTGAATGGAGAAATTATAGCGGTGGTTGGAATGGATTTAGTGGATATTCTAATAAAACAACTACATATTTTGACGGATTTCAAGAAATAAACGGTTATGTTTATTATAAACAATATTCTAAAAATTTATATACAACAACAGACTTTGGTGGAAATCCTATTACCCAACTTACCTTGTCTGGTGTTAAATATATACGAGAAGGTTCAAATGGAAAAATATATAAAATAGAAGCAAGCGATCTTAATGTTGAAACAGTAATTTTTGATAATCAGGAAATTGTTAATTCTCAAATTGGGAATCCTTTTCCATATCCAGGTGCAACTTGCAATATACAAGCTATTCAATATGTTAGTTTAGGAACTTCCACTTTAAAAAAAATTAATGGTACAGTAAATAACTATCAAAATGGTTCCGTTGAAGGTATTGGTAATATAGGATTGGCTTGTGCAACTGGAATTGAATTTTCTAGTAACTTAGTTTGTTTTACAAAACTAGGTAATAGTGTTCAGTTTGGTACAATAAATTGTAATACGTTTCCTATTCCCAACAGAGTTAATTTATCAAATTTAGAGTATTTAAATAATAAAATAACCATCTACCCAAACCCAACAAAAAACACACTAAACATAACCACCACAACACCACTACAAAAAACAATAATTTACAATTTATTGGGAGCCAAAGTCTATGAGCAAGCATTTAATGAAATTGTAGATGTTAGTAGTTTGTCTAGTGGCGTTTATGTAGTTAAGTTTTATAGTGAGGATAATGTTGTTTTTGTAGAGAAAATTGTAAAAGAGTAAAAAGTTGTTTTAGTAAATAATCTTTGCCAAAGTTTTAAACTTTGGCAAAGATGTATAAATTTTCAAAACCTTTGTTTAATTAATTTTAAACAAAGGTTTTTACTTTTATAAAGTTATAAATTTCTGTAACAAAAGTAACATTTTAACTATTTAATAAGATACAAATTTTATAACTTTGAAGCCAATGAAATGGTTTTAACAAAAAATTATGCGACACAAGTAATTCTTGGCATAGTTTTTTACGTAATTTAGATGAAAAATTTAATGAATACAATAATTCAATTTATGAAAAGACATTATAAAATAATACTCGTTGTGGTTGCTTTATCAATTGGTTTGTGGAGTTTTATGCCCAAATCTACAAGTGGTGATCCAGAAAAAGATAAAACCTTATTAGAACTTTTAACATTTGTTATTGAGCGTGGTCATTACAGTCCATCAACTCTTGATGATACTTTTTCTAAAGGAGTTTATAAAGATTATATTACAGCATTAGATCCATCTAAACGATTTTTTTTAGAATCTGATATTACAGAATTTGCTAAATATGAATCACAAATTGACGATGCCATAAAAAACAAAGACCTAACTTTTTTCGATCTTACTTATACAAGATTGATGAAACGTATGGACGAAAGTAAAAGTTATTATAAAACTATTTTAGATAATCCGTTTGATTATTCTAAAAATGAAGAAATAAATACCGATTATGAAAAACTTCCTTATGCAACTAATATTGATGGATTAAAAGAAAGATGGCGCAAGCAAGTAAAATTATCTGCACTTGCATCATTAGTTGACAAACAAAAATTACAAGAAGACATTGCTAAGAACGCAGGTAAATCTGAAAGTGAAAGATTAGATGAATATAAAGTAAAATTGGGTTCTAGATTTACACCAGAATTAGAAAAAAAATTCTTAAAATCGTTATCTAAAGAAAAAGACGAGAAACCTAAATCGTTTGAACAATTAGAAGTAGAAACTCGCGAAAGCACTTTAAAATCGTTAAACGAATATTTTGGAGTTATAAAAGATTTAGACAGAGAAGATTGGTTTTCAGTTTTTTTAAATTCAATTGCAACACGTTTTGATCCGCATACTTCTTATTTTCCAGCAGATGAAAAAGAACGTTTTGACGTAAGTATGAGCGGAAAACTTGAAGGAATTGGTGCTAGATTACAAAAGAAAAACGATTTTACAGAAATTACCGAATTAATTTCTGGTGGTCCAGCTTGGAAAGGAAAAGAATTAGAATCTGGAGATATAGTTTTAAAAGTGGCTCAAGGCGATAATGAAGCTGTAGATGTTGTAGGAATGCGACTTGACGATGTTGTAAAGAAAATAAAAGGTCCAAAAGGAACAGAAGTTAAACTTACTGTAAAAAGAACCGATGGAACTATTAAGGTAATTTCTATAATTCGTGACGAAGTAGAAATTGAAGAAACGTATGCAAAATCTAGTATTGTAGAAAAAAACGGTTTAAAATATGGAATAATTTATCTTCCAAAATTTTATATAGATTTTGACAATCAAGACAGTCGCGATGCAGGAAAAGATGTTGCGATAGAAGTGGCAAGATTAAAAGCTGCCAATGTTGCCGGAATAATTGTAGACGTTAGAGATAATGGTGGTGGATCTTTAAAAACAGTGGTAGATATTGGCGGATTATTTATAGAACAAGGTCCAATTGTACAAATAAAATCGGCTGCAGGAAAAAAAGAAGTTTTGTATGATAAAGATAGAAAAGTAGAGTGGGATGGACCATTAGTTATAATGACTAATAGTTTTTCGGCCTCAGCTTCAGAAATTCTTGCTGCTGCAATGCAAGATTACAAACGTGCTGTTGTACTTGGAAGTAAACAAACTTATGGTAAAGGAACAGTTCAAAATGTTATTGATTTAAATCAATTTGTTAGAGGAAGTTCTTATGGTGATTTGGGTGCGCTAAAAACAACAACTCAAAAATTTTATAGAATTAATGGTGGTTCAACCCAACTAGAAGGTGTTGCTAGCGATATTGTTATGCCAGACCGATATGCTTATTTAAAAATGGGCGAACGCGATGTAGAAAATGCAATGCCTTGGGATAAAATTGATGCAGCAGAATATACTACTTGGACCAAACAAACTAGTTTTGACGCAGCTATTGCAAACAGTAAAAAGCGTTTAGAAAATAACGCTCAAATGAAATTAATTGATGAAAATGCAAAATGGCTAGACGAAAGAAATAATGAAAACGTATACAGCTTGCAAATTGACAAATTTAAGCAAGAACAAAAAGCACTTGAAGAAACTAATAAAAAATATAAATCTATTTCAGATTATAGCAATTCTTTAAAGTTTACATCGTTGCCTTATGAGCAAGAATTAATGAAAACTGATGAAACGTTAAGAGAAAAACGCAACCGTTGGCACGAAAGCTTAACAGAAGATATTTATGTAGAAGAAGCGATTCATGTTCTTGATGATTTGCAAAGTGGTGGTTCTAAAAAAGCACTTTCTTCTAAACCTAAAAAAGAGAAATTATTTAAATCGTAAACTATACTTTTTTAAAACACAAAAATGCTTCAAGAGAAATTCTTTTGAAGCGTTTTTTTTGTAGTATAATATTTTCAAATATTTTTAATTAAATTACGTTGATTATAAAATTTTTCTTATATTTGTTTTGTAATAAGTTAAATATGAGAGCACACAGCACACAGCACACAGCACACAGCACACAGCACACAGCACACAGCACACAGCACACAAATTAAATTTTTTATTACATAATAGAATTTTAAAAATAGTAAAGCAACCCATTATTGTGAGAATGTCAATCTAAATCTCACGTTAATAAAATGATTGTTTAATTATTAATTACTTAAATTTTATTTTTATGAAAAAAATTATTATACTTATTTTTACTTTATTTTATTTAAACGTAATAGCTCAATCTTGCCCTACTACTAGTGAATATCAATCAAATTCTTTAGCATCACCATTAGCTTGTGATTATAATGAGCTAAATACAAATCAATATTGTATTGATATCAAGTTCCATATTATTAGAAATACTGATGGAACAAATGGTTTTGACAGTAACCAGTTATTAAATGTATTAAATGAATTAAATTTTTATTTTAACCCTCGTGGAATTTATTTTAAAAGTAAAGGTTTTGATTATACAAATAATACCGCTCTAAATAACTTTGCAACTTATAACGCTACATTTGCTATTAATAATGACCCAAATGCTGTAAATTTTTATTTTGCCAAGACTCCAGTTTTTAACCCTAATAATCCATCAACATTCGGTAGTAGTTATGCTGGTGGGTTTGGAAATAGAAATTTGGTAGTTAATATTAATGAGGTTTTTAATAATCAAGGTAAAACTACATCACATGAAATGGGACATTGTTTAGGATTATATCATGTATTTGAAAAAACAAACGCCAACGGAACTACAGGACAAGGTATTACTTGCTTCGAAAATGTTGATGGTACAAATTGTTTAACATGTGGTGATAAGGTTTGCGATACACCTTCTAATGCTTGTAATGGATCAAATGGTTGTAGTATTGATAGTTCAAATATTATGTATGGTAATTATATTGGTGGGAATAAAGACCATTTCACTGCTGGTCAAGGCACTAGAATGAGAAATATGATTAAATGTAATTTTTTAAATTTACAATCTTACCAATGTGCAAAATTAACTGGTTTAGCATATACATGTTTAGATGAAGTTAAAATTTATACTGTTGAAGTATTTCCAAATACTTCGCCCACAATTAGTTGGTCAGTATCACCAAATCTACAAATTATAGGTTCAAATATTACAAGTTCTGTTTCAATAAAAACAGTTGCTAATACTGAAAATAATGTTTATGGTATTTTAACATTAACTATAAATGGTACTGTTATTACTAAACAAATTTGGATTGGCGCTCCAATAACTAATAGTTATTCTATAAGTGGTGCTTATGATTGGGTTAGTACAAATAATGGAGCAATGGGACTAATGGTTTCTAGTAATTCAACAATAACATCATATTTATGGACTATTGAAATTGATGATTTTACACCTACTTGTCCAAATTCTAATTCTCCTGCAAGATTTCCTATTACATCATTACAAACACCAATAGACAACTATCATCTAGAAACAAATACACCATATGCTACTGTAAACTGGGGTAATTGTATTGGCAACTATGTACTTACGTGTTATGCTAAGAATGAATGTGGTGAAAATGCTTATTTAGTAAAATATGTTAATGTTGGTGATCCTAAAAACAATCCATGTTTTAAAAATGCATTTAATCTAAATGTTGCACCTAATCCAATAATTGACGGAAGAATTCAGATTTTAGTTAATAAAAGTATTAGACAATCTCCTTGTAATTATAAAGTAGATTATGAGAATAGCGGTTTTCATTTTGATTTAGGTGTAGTTGAAAATAATATTTTTATATATAATTATAATGGTATTTTGGTTTATAATAGAAAATATGACTCAGACGAATTTGTTATTGATGACGCAAATTTGGAACGTGGTAATTATATAATTAATATCTTTACACGTGAAGGCGGAATGGATCAATCAATAATAGTAGTTGATTAACTTTAAAAATTTAATATCATGAAAAAATTTATAATTCCAATTTTAGCATTTCTTTTAGTAAGTTGTTCTAAAGATGCTAATAATGTAGTAAAAAACGAAAATATTTTGTTAGGAAAATGGCAGTTTGTTCAATATTTAGGTTTAAATATTGATAACCCAATTGATGGTACTTTTCAACCTGTTACTAATGGTTTCATTTTAGACCTTAAAGAAGATGGAACATTTAATTCAAATGAATTTGTAAATGATGGTTATGCTGCTACAACTTATAATATAATAGAAAGTAATAATTCTATAGATTTATATTTAAGATATAATAATTCGCAAACTAACCAGAATATAGAGCACAAACATCAAATTAAAAGTGTAACAACTAATGAATTGTATTTGTCATTTTACGAAACAATGAATCCAGATGGAAATGATTGTAAATATGTGAAAGTAACTAATCAATAAAACACAAAAACGCTTCAAAAAAATATCTTTTGAAGCGTTTTTTTTTTAATTTTAAAAGCGAAAAGTTTATTCTTTTCCACCATCAAGTGTATCTTGCCAAGCTTTTAACTCTTCCCATTTTCCTTTATAAGCCATTTCTGCTTGTCTAGCCCAAGTTGATGGATTGTGAACTGAAAATCTTTCGCCAGCAGCATCAAGAATGGCTTGCGATTTTTCTACTGTTGTTTCTGATAAATGTTTCCAAGTAGAAATTCCTGCAGCATTATACAATTCTTCAATTTTTGGACCAATGCCTTCCACAATTTTTAAATCGTCTTGTTTCCATTTTTTACCTAATACAGAAAATGCCATTTCTGCATTGAACGGAAATGTATCGTGTCCACCATCAGTTTTTGCATTTGATACAAAAGAATTTGCTTGATTAGAAACAGATGCTTTTGCTGTAGCCAATTCAGCTTCAAGTGATGAAATTCTTGCCGATAAATTTTTAGAATTGGCTCTGCAAGCATCTAAATCTGATTGAAGTGATAGTGAAGCACCGTTATCGCCACCTTTGGCACCAAAAGAACTTCCTAATAAATATCCTAAAGCTCCAGAAATTAGTCCTACTAACGCTGGAATTAATATACAAGGTATTGACATAATTTTATATTTTTAAATTTTATACTTATTTTATTGTTACAACTGTTCTTCTATTTTTAGATTTTCCATCGGCAGTTTTATTATCTGCAATTGGTTCGTCTGGACCTTTAGATGATGTTTCTATTTTATCTGATGAAACTCCATTTTTAGATAGATAATCTTTGGCAAAATCGGCTCTTCCTAATCCTAATTTAACATTTAAATCTCTGTTTCCGGCATTGTCTGTATGACCTACAGCGCTTAATTTTGCACCTTCTACATTATCTAGATATTTTACTAAATCGGCCACTTTTTGTCTTTGTTCTACAGATAAATCTATATCAGTTTGACCAGTATTAAAATACAATATTAAAGGAGATGCATTTATGGTAGTTTTCATCGCATTCCAATCTACAGTTTCTTGCTTAGCAACTTCATCTTGCATTAAAATTCTAAAATCTGCTGCACCAAGAACGGTATCTTTTTCTATTTTCCACTCATCGCGCAGTTCACCTTGGGTTTCAAAGCGATTGGCAGGAATTCCTTTAGATACAAAATAAGATTTTAAATCATTTGCTCTAGCAAGCCCAAGATTTGGGAAAGCTGAGGTGTTTTTTTCATCTTTTCTTGCATATCCTGTTATCATCATCTTGTCTAATTTGTTTTTTTCAAAATAAGATTTTAACATATCAATACCAGTATTAATTGAATCATTTACAGGTTGAATGTTTTTAAAATTGTTTTTCAAGAATTTAAAATTGTCTTGACAAGTGTAGGTCATATCTTTACCGCTAAGGTTAAAGATGTTGTAATCTCCCATTCCTGTGTAGTCTGTAATCATAACATCAGTTTTGGGTTCGGGTTTTTCAACTGCACATTCTTGGCAACAAAATTTATTGTACAAAAAAGTACCAATTAAAATTGTTGCTAAAATGCCGAGTAGGTAACTAGCTTTTTTAGACATAATTTATTAAGTATTAGAAGTTTAATCAAAGCTACTAATTTTTTTAACATCTTGTATATAAAATATTTTTTTTTTGTAAATTAATAGGTACAAAAAAACCACTCGAAAGTGGTTTTAAAATTTATCTTAATTTATTTAATTTCTTTTGAGATTTTTCTATGTCTTCTTCAATCTCTCTAATTTTTAATTGCTGCTTTGTAATTTTTACATTACCTTTCTCAATATCTACAGGAGAAAGTTTTCCTTTAGATTTAGCTTTATCAAATTTAGAACTCATTTTTTCTAAATCTTTTCTAGCATCTGATAATTTATCTTTATTTTTAGAAACCGCTTTTTCTGCATCGGCTAATTTATCTTGTTCTTTTTCGAACTTTTTTTGTTCTTTTTTTAGTTTGTCTTGTTCTTTTTCTACTTTTCTTTGATCGTCTTTTAGTTCTTTTTCGGCATCTTTTCTTTTGTCTTCAATTTTTTCTTGCTCTTTTAATGCCTTTTTTTCTTGTCTTAATTTTTCTTCTAGTTGTTGTTTTTCAATTGCTTTTTGCTTTTCATAATCTACAACCGAAGTTTTTACAGAATCTAAATAAGTTGTAGTTACAGGTGTTTCTTGTGCATAAAAATTCTGAATGCTTAAAAAACCTAATGCGATGATAAATAATTTAATTTTCATAATGTTTGTTTTAATTTTTACTTATAGTATTTTTACAAAGAAACAAAAACCTACAGTATATGTGTTACAGATTAAAATTAACTAATTTCATAATTACAATGCTTTTTATTTTTACTTGCTCTTGTATTAATGATGGTAAAAATACTAATAAATTTGAAAATAATGAAATTAAAACTACAACTAACAAGTCAAATAATAACGACAAAATTTTTAATTTTTTACCTACATCTACTACTAATGCTATCGTGGTTCATGATAATTACACTTTGTCTTATAATGAAAAGTACGAACAAGCAGAATGGGTTGCGTATGAGTTAAAGAAAAACACTAATAGAAATCAGAATTTTCAACGTCCTTTTTTTATAGAGGATACTAAAGTAGCAACAGGTTCAGCAAGTTGGAAAAATTATAAAAAATCGGGTTATGATAAAGGTCATCTTTGTCCTGCTGGCGATAGGAAATTTTCTAAAGAGGCATTTGATGAAACCTTTTTAACCAGTAATATTTCACCTCAAAAGCACGATTTTAACGAAGGAATTTGGAATACATTAGAGCAGAAAGTAAGATATTGGTCAACTAAGTACGACGGAATTTATGTAGTAACTGGTGGAGTTTTAACAGATGATTTAGAAACAATTGGTAATGAAGATGTTGCTGTACCAAAGTTTTTTTATAAAATATTGTTAGATACTTCTCGTGGCGAATATAAAATGATTGCTTTTCTTGTGCCTGCTGTTGATAGTTACAAACCATTGTACAAATTTGTAGTCGCTGTTGATGAAATTGAAAAATTAACTGGTATAGATTTTTACCCTACGCTTGATGATAGTATTGAAAGTAAATTGGAAAGAAATAGTGATTATAAAGATTGGAGTTTTTAAATAAAAAATGGTTTCTAAATAAATAGAAACCATTTGTATTTTTATAAAAAACTATTACTCAACAACCAATTTCTTTTGTGAAACAACACTATTATTTTCTTTCATTACCACAATATAAATGCCACTTGGTAATGAACTTGTATCTACATTCCATTCTCCAGAAGTAGTTTTAGCATTGTAATTACCTACAATTTTACCAAGAATTGATACTATTTCTATTGTTGGTGCAGTTGATAAGCTAGAATATTTAATGGTAACTTCTTCTTTACTTGGATTAGGAGCAATACTAAATTTACTAGTTTCTAACCCAAACTCATCGTTTCCCAAGGTGCAACCAGTAACTGGAATTAATGTTGGTACAAGTTCGTTAGTTGTTGTACCATTACCAAGTTGACCTGCATCATTATTACCCCAAGCCCAAAGCGAACCATCGGTTTTTTGAGCCATAATGTGTTGTTGCCCAGCAGAAATTGTTGCCCAATTGTTTGCGGTGCCAATTTGTACTGGTAAACGTTGGTCAACAGTATTGCCATTACCCAATTGCCCAGCATTATTGTAACCCCAAGCCCAAAGTGTACCATCAGTTTTTATACCAAAGGAAGTTCTATTACCAGCAGAAACAGTTTTCCATGTAGAAGTGCCAATTTGAATAGGAACAAATCTAGCCCAATCTACAGGTAAAGTATCACCACATGAGCCATATTCGCCATTTTCCCAAGCCCAAAGTGTATTGTTGGTTTTTAATATTAACATGTGATCGTAACCAGCACTCATTTCTTTCCAATCGGTATCTGGGTTGTGTTGTGTGGGAAACATTCTTTCAAAAAGTTGTGTTCCTCCAAGCATAGAAGATAAATTAGAACCCCAACACCAAAGCGTACCATTATTTTTTATGGCAAAAACTGATCTAGAATCTGAACCTTCTATTTGTTTCCAATCGGTTTCAGCACTAATTAATATTGGTGACAATTGATTATTACAACAAGTTCCATTACCCATTTGGTAACCATCGTTTTGACCCCAACCCCAAATGGTATTGTCGGATTTTAGAGCAATGGTATAAAAATCACAAGGTGCAACATCCTTCCAATTAGTTGACGTACCAATTTGAACAAAAACTTGAGAGTACAAAGAAAATGAATTAATACCTAAGCAACCTGCAACATTATTTCCAGAACCCCAAAGCGTCCCATCACTTTTTATGGCGAAAGTGTTATTACTGCCGCTTTTAATTTTTTGCCAATTGGTACTTGGCAATATTTGTATAGGCGATAATTCATTAAAATCTGTACCATTACCTATAGCTCCAAAGCCACCATAACCCCAACCCCAAACAGAGCCATCTGGCTTTTGGGCTGTTGTATGAAATCCAAAACTTTCGGTATTAATCTTTGTAAAACATTGCGAATGCAAGTTATAACTATAAATTAAAATTATTAACGTAAGTAAGTTTTTTTTCATGTTTTATTAAATTTAATAAACCCACATTTTTTATGTGTGGGTTTGTAATTATAACTATTTATTTTATACTTAATTTTTGCTGTGATACAATTAATCCATTTTCTTTCAATACTACAATATAAATACCACTTGGCATAACACTTGTATCTACATTCCAACTGCCTTTAGTACTTGTAGCAGTATAGCTAGAAATTTTATTACCAAGAATTGAATAAATTTCTATTGTTGGTGCAATATTATTAGTAGAAAACTCTATAAATGTAGTGCCGTTGGATGGATTAGGCGCAATACGAAAACTATTTTTTTCCAACCCAAACTCATCGTTTCCCAAGGTGCAACCAGCAACTGGAATTAATGTTGGTACAAGTTCGCTTGTTGTTGTACCGTTACCAAGTTGACCATAAAAATTATCACCCCAAGCCCAAAGCGAACCATCGGTTTTTAATGCAACTGTAAATTGTCTTCCACATGAAATACTATCCCAATTGTCTGCTGTTCCTATTTGTACAGGTAAACGACGATCAATTGTTGAACCATCTCCTAATTGACCTAAATCATTTCTACCCCAAGCCCAAAGTGTGCCATTTGGTTTTATTCCAAATGACGTTCTAAAACCTGCTGCAACCATTTTCCAAGTGGCTGTACCTATTTGAGTTGGTACAAATCTAGCCCAATCTACTGGAAGAGTATCGCCACAAGAACCATATTCACCATTACCCCAAGCCCAAAGGGTGTTGTTATTTTTTAAAATTAAAATGTGATCATAACCAACACTCATTTCTTTCCAATCAGTATCTGAATTGTGTTGCGTTGGAAACATTCTTTCAAAAAGTTGTGTTCCACCAAGCATAGAAGATAAATTAGAACCCCAACACCACAATGTACCATTGTTTTTTAGTGCAAATACTGATCTAGAATCTGAACCATCAATTTGTTTCCAATCAGTTTGTGAACTAATTAAAATTGGTGAAAGTTGGTCATTACAACACGTTCCATTACCCATTTGGTACCCATCATTTTGACCCCAACCCCAAATAGTATTGTCTGTTTTTAAGGCAACTGTAAAATTTTCACTTGGTGTAATTTCTTTCCAATTATTGGCTGAACCAATTTGTGTAAATACATTGACATTGTTAATCATAGAGCCAACACCCAGTGAACCATATAAATTAGATCCTGTACCCCAAAGTGTACCATCAGTTTTAACACCAAATGTGTTTATTGAACCACACGATAATTTTAACCAAGTAAACGTACTAGGAAGAGGTATTGGTTGGTATTCATCAAAAGCTGTTGTGTTTCCTAATTGACCAAAACCACCATATCCCCAAATAAAATAATTATTGTTACTTTTTTTACCTAATACATGACCACCGCCAGCTGTAATATTGGTATAACATTGAGATTGGATTATATTACTTACTGCAATAAACACAAAAATTATAATTTTTTTTTTCATATCGAAACAATTTAAAGAAACCTTCAAAAATTTGAAGGTTTCTTAATTTTTTAATTTTTTATTAATTTCTGTTGCGAAACTATTAGACCATCAACTTTCATTACAACTATATAAATACCATTTGACATATTAGTTGTTTCTAAATCCCATATACCGATAGTGCCTTTACTTTCATAACTTGCAATACGATTACCTAAAATTGAATACACCTCAATAATTGGTGCTTTTGTATTGCTACTGTAACTTATAGAAGTTCCATTTTTGGTTGGATTAGGTGCAACAAGTAACGAGATGTATTTTGTATTATTAATTAATTTACTTGAAGAGCCTGCGCAAGTTGGTAATGTTACTGTTAAAGGAAAGATACATCGTGTATTGTCTTTAACATTAAAACCATTTATTAATAAGTTTAAAAAACTATTAAGGTTTCCTATTGGCGTAACTAGAATTTGAATAGTATTACCACCTGCATTTAATGTAAAACTAGAAGGTGAAACTATAACTGTATTGGCTGGGTTAGTAAATGTAATGGATAAAGTGCCACCACTAGAATTAAATATGTTTAAATTTATTACATAAGAGCAAAAAGTTGTAGCAGTAGGCACAATGCTATTTACTTGTACATCAATATTACAACGTTCGCAAGGTGTAACGGTATAATTTAAATCACCACTGGTTAAATCGCAAAATTGTGTGCTAACATTTAAATTGTACACACCAGATTGTGTTAATGCTAAAGGAGTAACAATAGCATTAAGACCAGTTCCAATACTTGTACCGTCTAAAAGCCAATCCCAACTTTTAACTGGTTGTTTTGGTCCTATTAAAGTACCAACATTGTCTTGACAAGTAGTGTAACAACCTGTAGGGAAAACCCATAATAAATTTTCTGGACTTCTTGGTACATCTACTTGGGTTACCACTTTGCAACCTCCAGAAGAAACTGTTAATGAATAAGGTCCACCTTCTGTAACCGTAGTTTCAAAAGTATTTGCTCCATTACTCCAATTGTAATTGCCACCAGTTCCTGTAGCTGTAAGTTTAACTGTATACGGATTGCAGCTTACCAGAGTTTGTGTTATAATTGGTGATGCGGGTGTAATTGCAACAACCAATGTTTGAGAAGCAGTTTTAGAGCAACCTCCACTAGAAGTTACTGTAACTTCAAATGCATAAGTACCAGCTGCAAAACCTGCCGGAATATTTATAGCGGTAAGATTTGCAAATTGTGGTTGTACTGTATTGTTAATTTTCCAACTAATGCTAGTAGTGTTATTAATGCTAGTAGCGTTAGTAATAATTATTGCACTAATTGCACTATTAGCACAAACTGATTGTATAACAGGAAATTCTAATGTTGGTAAGGGTTTAAATGTTGGTGTAATTCTATTAGGTGTATCATAAGCACAAATATCACCAGCTTTAGAAACTTTAACCCAATAGAAACCTTCGGTAGTAACATTTACAGTTGGAGTTGTGGCTATTTGCACGTTGCCGTCCATCCATTTGTAATTTACAACACCACATTCGCCTGCGGTTGGCAAGTAACTTAGTGTAATGCCATTACCAGCGCAAACAGAGGCAGGATTAGGGTTAGAAATTACTGCACCGTTAAAACATTTAGGTGGTATAATTATATTTACTGGAGTTAAATCTCTATAACAACCATACTTGTTAATAATCCTAAGATTTACTGTTTTTGAGCCAGAAGTTAAAAATACGTGTTTAGGATCTTTTAGAGTATTAGTTGAGCCATCATTAAAATCCCATATATATGAATCTCCAGATAATGGTAATGTTGAAATATTAAACTGCACCGCAGTATCATGGCAAGGTATTGAACCTACTGTAATAGTTGAGCTAGGCACACCAGCCAATGTAAAACTATATACTTTTTCGCATGCTTGCTGTGCAACGCCACCATAAGTTCCTGTTACAATAAGTTTTACTTGGTAATTTCCTGCGGTTAAATTGGTTGTAAATTGCCCATTACCACCTGCAAAAGTTGAAAATGGTTGCCAGTTGGCATCGGTATCTTTTTTATATGTGTATCTTAAAATTTTACTAGTTACACCACCAAGAACACTTGTTTTATCGGCTACACTAAGTGTAAAAGTACTGTTATTGCTACATAAAGGTTTAAAATCAAAGTCTGGCAAGTAGGCAATTACAATTTCTTTATAAGCTTGTATTACTCCATTTTGTCCATCGGTACAAGGGTAAACAGCAGAAAAATAACTATTGTAAACGCCAACCACAGGATTGGGTACTGTTGCTGTTAGCGAACCAGTTGAAGAAAAATTTACTGGTCCGTTTACTACCCATTTTTTTAATATTGGGTTTCCTGTTGCTGTTGCTATTAAATTTATAGAACCACAAGTAGCGCAACCGGTATTTACAGGCGGCGTAGTTGTGCAACCTTTAGTAGAAACATTAGTTACAGTTTGTGTTGGACTTATAGTGCATACTAAAGGTTCGCCACACATTTGTTTAATTTCTATTGCATTAGAAGTAGAGGTACAACCAGTTTTTGTAGCTATAAATCTATAAGATCCAAAACCAAAATTTGCAGTTGAAATGTTAACCCCTGTTTGTCCTACAATTAAATTATAAGTAGTGCCTGGAGGTGTAGTTTTGTACCATTGTATCGTTGCACCAGTGATTGTTGCAGCTTTTAGTGTCGCATTTATTTGTGTTGGCTGACAAAAAGTATTAATTCCACCTGCGGTAATATTAGATGCTGTGGCTGTAGGTTCTGGATTTACTGTTATAACAAATGTTGCCGTATTTGTTGTTCCTGCACAACCATTAGGGTTTACAATTGTTGCCGTTACATATTGATTGTTGGGTGCACCAGAAACATTATTAAATACAATTCCTGATAAGGTAGTACTTGTAGTTGGATTTGTAACACCGTTTACTGTCCAGGTTACAACAGAACCAGTATCTAACGAATATCCTGCAACAGCAGCAGCTGTAAATGTCAATCCTGTTGAAATACCACTACAAACACTTGTTAGAGTAGAGTTTACAATAATTTTTGGCACAGGACGAACTAATATAGATTTAATAATTTGAGGACTTGTAATGGTACATTTATTTATTACTAAAATTAAATCTACAGGTGTATTACCAGTATTTGCTAGTAAATTATTCCATAATACTGTAATGTTTTTTGTGCCTTGTCCTGCAGTTATACTACCTAAAGTTGGATTGCTTAAACTCCATGTATATGTATCGCCATCATTATAAGAAGCTTCTGGAGAAGAACTAGTTATTATTGCCGAATAATCTTTATAACTATTGGCACAGACAGTACCATTTAAACTAGATATTGAAGCATTAATAAGTTGACGTGTTATATTAATTGTTGTACTTGGAGAGTTACAAATAATAGGAACAGTAGTTTGATTATAAACAGTTAAAACATGAGTTGCGCTGTTGTCATATATTATGGTTACAGAATTACCTGTAGTTGCGCCAACAAATGTTCCGCCGGTAACTTGCCATACATATTGGGCGTTAGCGTTTGTTCCTGCAATTGTATAAGTATAAGGTGCATTTGGGCAAATTATTGTCTTTGGATTTACCACAACTGGTGCAACAGCAACAGGAACTACAACTATAGTTTTAGTGTTACTTGGGCAACTTACAGAACCACTTACAGAAAGTGTATATGTACCAACCGTTGGAAAATTATAAGTAAAACTTGATCCGCTTAGTTGCGATGCGATTGTTGTTCCTACACTATTTTTTAAAGTCCAAGAAGTATTTTCGCCAGTTTCAATATTGTAAGTTGTTGATGCATTTTGACAAACAGCTTCCGAACCGCTTATCTGCAAGACATTGGTAACATTTATTGAAAAAGTCGCAGTTCCACCACAATGAAGTAATGTGTTATAATAGGTAGCTTTAAGTTTTAAAATTCCTGATACAAAAGGATTTATTATTACTTCATTATGTTGATTAGTTTCTATAACTTCGGCTAAAGGATTAACATCATTACCTTCAATTTCCCAAGTAAAAGTTGTTGCTGGCCATTGTGGTAAAACATATCTTTCTTGTATTCCTAAGCACATAGTACTATTACCAGTTATGGTACCAACAGATTGAATTACCGGTATTCTAATTGTGGTTGGTTCTGAACAAATTAAATTACAATTACTAGGATTAAAAGTAACATAACCAAAACCGCTATTATCAACGTGATCCCAAGTTACATTTAAAACTCCATCATTAGGATTTGTAAATGTGCCACCAATAACACTCCAATTGAAATTATTTTGACATATTTGAATGCCGTCAAATGGTAATGAATATTGAGCGGTTTGTCCATCGCAAACAACACTTGGACATATAATATCAAATCCTATTTTTCCAATTTTTATGTCTTTTTTAAACGTATTACTGCATCCACAAGAATTTGTAACTGTTAATTTTATTTGATAAATTCCATCAGCAGCATAGCTGTGTGTTGGTTCGAATGCAGATGAGAATGTACCATCACCAAAACTCCAAGAATAACTGTATAATCCAGAACCACCATTGGTTGTTGATAGGTTGTTAAAATATAATACTTGATTTGAACAGCCAACTAAGGGTTTACCAAGTTCTGTGGGTTCAATATTAAATAATACAGATGGTATTATAACTTTATCAAAACAAATAGTTTTGGTTATTAATCCAGTAGTAGATGTGGTTGAAAAGGTAAGTTGGCCTTGACCATTTGAACCCCAAGTTATTGTACATTGAGAGTTGGATTGACTATTTATAATTCCGCCAATTACATTCCATGTAGTATTTGGATTGGTGGCAAAGTTTCCAGTTAAAGTATAAGTTACTTGCGAATTTTCACAAACGGTAATGCATTGACCTTCTATAATATCTTCTAAAAAAATTGGATCTTTACCATCACGAATTTCCTGAGAGTATGTTTGACATCCAGTTGATACATCCCAACTAATTGAAATTCCAGATGGATTTTGGTAAAAAAGTTGAGAAGTAAAAAAAATACTTAACATAAAAATATAGATTTTAAAATCTTTAAATTTTGTTAGGCGTTGCGAGTTGCGAGTTGCGAGTTGCGAGTTGCGAGTTGCGAGTTTTTATTCATAAAACATTGGTTTTTATGTTAATAGAATTGTAAATGTAAGTCTTTTTTCTTGTTAATATATATTTATTTATGTTAAATAATTAACGTATTTTAAATTTAATGAAGTGGTTGTTATAATGGGATTCGTTTTAGCCCAGAACATAATGGAAAGCAATTTTATAGCAAGAGCTAATTTTTGTTAAAGTAAAACTGCGACCAACGGAAGCATGTTTTACTTTTTTACAAAAATAGCTGTAGCTTAAAATTCTTGAAATGTAGTGCTGGATTGGCTTCTTGACAAAAATCAATCTCAATTGCAAAAATCAATATCAATATCAATCTCAATTTCAAAAATCAATTTCAATCTCAAATATCAATCTCAAATTCAAAAATCAATTTCAATTTTAAATATTAAATTTTAATTTTCTCATTAGGATTTATTTAATAAAAATAACGTTACCACTCATTAACCTTATTGGCATCCATTTTTAGGAAAATAAAAAGTAAAATGGTAAAACCCCAAAGTCCAGAACCACCATACGAGAAGAAAGGTAATGGAACTCCAATTGTTGGAAAAATACCAACAACCATAGCTATATTTACAAAGAAATGTATAAATAATATTCCGGCAACACAATATCCGTAGACGCGACTGAACTTGGTTTTTTGTCTTTCTGCGAGATACACTAATCTTAAAATTAGTATTGCAAACAAGCCAATTACAAATAATGAACCTAGAAAACCCCATTCTTCTCCAACGGTTGTAAAAATATAATCGGTGTGCTGTTCGGGCACAAATCCGCCTTTGGTTTGTGTGCCTTCCAGATAGCCTTTTCCGAAAAATCCGCCAGAACCAATTGCAATTTCCGATTGGTTGGTGTTGTAACCTATGCCTTTCATATCGACCGCTTTGCCTAACAAAATATTGAATCTATCGCGGTGGTGCTGCTTGAAAATATTTGTAAAAACATAATCTACCGAGAAAACAAATCCTCCAATAACAACTAAAATTATGCTGCTAAAAATTATACTACGATCAATAATTCTACTTTTGAAATACACAAATATTAATATTATAGCAGCAATTAAAATAATGTATATTGGTTGCAATAAAAGGGCCATTACAAACAATATTATAGCTGCAAAACCAACACCCAAGTACCAACCAGGCAAACCTTCACGGTACAAAACAAAAAAGAAAACAGCATAAATCAACGCGCTACCAGGATCGGGTTGCGGCAAAATTAAAATTACTGGCAAGAAAATAATTGCCAATGCTTTTAATTGATCGTTGACATTATTCAAATTTACTTGAACGTCACTCAAAAATTTTGCCAATGCCAATGCGGT
>JAYVKR010000154.1:0-2459 GCA_043768185.1 Flavobacterium sp. | reverse complement strand
TCTAAAGCGCGATTTAAATTATTGGTGGGAATAAAAACATCTTCTTCAAAATCTTCGCAAAGGAAATAAGCTGTTTTTCTGGAAGTCATATCAATCGTTCCTTCGTAATAATCTTGGCTAACGGCTTTGACTAAATATTTTCCAGGTTCCGATTCAATAATAACTTTTTGAGCAGCTAAAATTTTTAAATCTTTAATAATTTCGTTTCTGCTTTTGGTGTCGTCCAATTCTAAAATTGCACATATTTGCTTGTAATTGAATGGTTTATTTGCATTTTGTGATAGTATTTTTAAAATTTTTTCAGAGAATGTTTTCTCTTTTTTTCCAAACTTTTTTGGGAATTTACTCATAATTCATTTTTATAATGCATAAAATTACAAAATAAGAAAATAGAAATAAGAAAATAGAGAATAGATTTATTGAAAAAATAACTTTTGTATATTTATAAAAAAATAAAAAATGAACAAGTTTATTACTATCGCCACTTTTAACTTTGCTTATGAAATTACAATTTTAAAATCAATTCTAGATGATAAAGGAATTAAATATTTTTTTAAAAACGAGAATCTAGTTTCTATAGATCCTTTGGCAAGTTATGCTTATGGCGGAATTGATTTACAAATTCATCCGAATGATAAAGAAGAAGTGATAGAAATTTTGAATAATTTAAATAATAATTTAGAAATAGTATAAAATCTATTTTCTTTTCTCTTTATTCTATTTTCTAAAAAATGAAAGTTTTCAACATCTATTAAAAACAAAAACAAAAAGATTAAAATTTAAATTAATTTTTGGTGGTTATTATAGCGTGTTAATTAGTACAATAAGTTTTGTTTTTTATTATAGATTTTAAACTTATTTTTATTTATATGTATTTATTAACATACTTTTAAGAAGTTAAATTACTCATTTTTAAGAGTTTTTTATTTTTTATAAACAGTTGTTCACAACTAAAAAATTAACTGTTTTGTAAATAACTTTGTAATGCGTTTTCTGTTGAAAAACTATAAAAAAGTAGTGATAACTTTTCTAAAAATAGACCAAACTAAATTAGGATTTCTAATACCAATTTTTGGTTACAATTAATTTACATACAACCACGAAAAAGTTCTAAAAAACTATCTAAAGTTGTTAACATTGTATGTTAATTTAACGTTAACTGATTTTCAACACTTTACAAAATGCTATTAACAATATAAAAAATTAACATTTAGATTACATAATTACTAATGATTTTGAGCAAGTTATAGTTTTTGTTGATTTCTGTAATTTTTAAAATCTTGGTTAAGTAGTTCAAGGTCAAGCGATCCTTTGTTTCTTTTTAGGTGTTCTAAAATGACAAAACATTTTTCAATTTTTAGTGTAGTATTTTTGGTTTTATTCATCAAATAAATCAAACTTCTTTGTTTTCCAGGTGTAAGTTTTTTAAATAAAATTTTTCCGTTTTCATCACTATTTAATACTTCTTGAAATTCTTCTGATAGATCAATTCCGTATTCACTTTTATCTGCAATTACTTCAACAGAAATTTCATCATTTATATTTAGTTTCAATGCTGCAATTTTTTCTTTACTCAACATATATAATGAAAAGGATTTTTCGGAATCATGGCACAATGAAAAGTATAGCAATCATTTATTGTGCAAACAATTCTTTTGTTTACAGAAAGCAAAATCATTTTTTTATAGATTTCATCAGGAATAATAATAATAGAGGTCCAAAAAACTTCGCTTCCTTCAAATCTTGAAATAGTTGCTGTAAATTTCATTTTTAAATGAGTATTTTTGTAAAGATAATATTTTTATAAATGTCAGATTTACAGAATATAAATTCCGATTATAAAATTTGGATAAGCGAGTTAAAAAATCAAGTTCGTTCTGTTCAAATAAAAGCTGCCATTGCGGTTAACTCTGAGTTAATTAAATTTTATTGGGAATTAGGAAAAATGATTTCTGAAAAGCAAGAATTTTATAATTGGGGAGAAAAACTTATTGACCAAATTTCTAAAGATTTAAAAGAGGAATTTCCTGATATGAAAGGACTTTCTACCTCTAATTTAAAATATGCCAAGCGATTTTATTTATTTTACAGTACAAAATCAATTAGTCAACAACTTGTTGACCAAATTCCTTGGGGACACAATATAATGATTTTTAGTAAATTAAAAGATAGTAAAGAAGCCAAATTCTACATTCAACAAACTATTGAAAATAACTGGAGTAGAGATGTTTTGGCACTTCAAATTAAAACAAACTTGTTTGACAGAAAAGGAAAATCTGTAAACAATTTTAAAAATACATTGCCAGAACCATTTTCAGATTTAGCAGAACAAACACTCAAAGATCCTTATATATTTGATTTTTTAACCTTATCAACTTCTGCTAAGGAAAAAGATATTGAAAATCAATTAATTAATAATTTAAAGAAATTTTTATTAGAACTTGGTAAAGGTTTTGCGT
>JAYVKR010000153.1:0-32571 GCA_043768185.1 Flavobacterium sp. | reverse complement strand
ATTTGGGGAATTTCGGCCACAATCGGAAACCTCGAACTCTCACAAGAAGTTTTGCTCGGAAATAACTCAAATGCGTTTATAAATTCTGACTTAATTAAGGCAAGTATAAACAAAAAAATTACTGTAAAATCGATTATTCCTGAAAAAATGGAAACCTATCCGTGGCGGGGACACATGGGTTTACACCTTATAAACGAGGTAATTGAAATTATAAAAAACAGCAAATCGACTTTAATTTTCACCAACACTAGGGCGCAATGCGAAGTGTGGTTTCAGGCATTGCTCGAAAAAAACCCAGATTTTGCTGGCGAAATGGCAATGCACCACGGAAGTATTTCACGTGAAACAAGAGTTTGGGTTGAAAATGCTATTAAAAATGAAGAATTAAAAGTGGTAGTTTGCACCTCGAGTTTAGATTTGGGTGTAGATTTTGCACCTGTGGAAACTATTGTGCAAATTGGTGGTCCAAAAGGTGTTGCTCGATTTTTACAACGTGCTGGACGAAGCGGTCACCAACCCGGAAAAGAAAGTGTAATTTATTTTCTTGCCACGCATGCCATGGAATTAATTGAAGCTTCGGCACTCAAAAAAGCGGCTGCAGAAACTATAGTGGAAGATAGAATTCCGTACTTGAATAGTTATGATGTTTTGATTCAATACCTAAATACCTTGGCTGTTTCGGATGGTTTTTATCCTGATGAAATTTTTAAAGAAGTGAAAAAAACATTTTGCTATCAAAATTTAACCCATGAAAATTGGAATTGGATTTTGAATTTTATTTCCCACGGAAGTCAAAGTTTGCAAGCGTATGACGAATATAAAAAAGTTGAAATAGAGGAAAATGGATTGTTTAAAATAAATAGTAGAACTATTGCAATGCACCACAGAATGCAAATTGGAACTATTGTTAGTGATGCCAACTTAAACGTGAAATTTTTAAGTGGTGGTTATATTGGTTCTATTGAAGAATGGTTTATTTCTAAACTTACTCGTGGCGATACGTTTACTTTTGCTGGAAAAAAACTAGAATTTTATGGCATCAAAAATATGCAAGTTTTGGTAAAAAAAGCCGATCCTAAAAAAGCATCGCGAACCGTAAGTTGGATGGGCGGACGAATGACACTTTCTGCACAAATGAGTGAATTATTGCGTGAAGAATTATATAATGCCAACAAAGAAAATTTAACACCAGAATTACAAGCGCTTAAACCTATTTTTGACCGACAACGAAGAGAAAGTATAGTACCAAACACCGATGAATTTTTAATAGAAACTTTTAAGACTCGAGAAGGTTTTCACGCTATTTTTTATCCGTTTGAAGGTCGCTTTGTGCACGAAGCTTTGGCAAGTATTTTGTCGTATAGAATTAGTTTGTTGTCACCAATTTCGTTTTCTTTGGCGTATAATGATTACGGATTTGAATTGCTATCTGATAAAGAAATTGATATGCAAGCCGTTTTTGATAATAATTTATTTTCGACTGAATATGTGCATCACGATTTACAAAAAAGTTTGAATGCTACTGAAATGGCACGACGAAAATTTAGAGATATTGCTGTAATTGCTGGATTGGTTTTTACAGGAATGCCAGGAAAACCTATTAAAACCAAGCATTTGCAAAGCGGTTCGCAATTACTGTTTGAAGTTTTTAGAGATTACGAACCAGACAATTTATTGCTACAACAAGCTTATATTGAAACCTTTGAACATCAGTTGGAAGAAGGACGATTATTACAATCATTAGAACGAATTAACAAACAAGAATTGGTTTGGAAACGATGTGAAAAACCTACACCTTTTAGTTTTCCTATAATTACTGATAGGTTGCGTGAAAAATTAACTAGTGAAACTTTGGCGGAACGTATTGCTAAAATGACGGCTAGTTATATGAAGTGATTTTTTTTTGAACCATTAAGGTATTAAGGTTCATTAAGGGTTTGGTTTTATTAGGTTCATAAAAAAAAGAAATGGAAATTTAATTAATAAACCTCAAAGTGTGGTTTTCAAGCTGAAAATTATATTTAATTATGCATTTTAAATTCTTAATGAAACTTAATACCTTAATGGTTTGAAAATGAAACAATGACAAAAAAAATAAACAACCAAACTTTTATATTACACCAATTTGGTACAATTTTTTGGGAAGAAAAAAATATCCTTTTAATTAGCGATGTGCATTTGGGAAAAGTGGCACATTTTAGAAAACACGGAATGGCAATTCCGAACGATGCTATTTTTGAAAATTTTTCAAGATTGAATGTTGTTGTAGAATTTTTTAAACCTGAAACAATAATTTTTCTTGGTGATTTGTTTCATAGTAAAATGAATAAAGAATGGGAATTGTTTACTAATTGGACTAAAAAAATTAACCCAGAAATTATATTGGTAGAAGGCAATCACGATATTATTGCCAAACACAATTATGAAGATTTGAATGTGAAAGTATTTTCAGAATTGGTGATTGATGATTTTTTATTGACGCATCATCCAACTGTAAAAAATGGTTTTTTTAATTTTTGTGGGCACATTCATCCAGGAATTAAATTGAAAGGAATTGGCAGACAGTATTTGAATTTGTCTTGCTTTTTCCAAAAACCGAATCAAATGATTTTGCCAGCTTTTGGCGAATTTACTGGAAATTTTTATTTAATTCCTACTGAAAATGATTTGGTTTATGGAATTTCTAAAGAAGGTGTTTTTGAAGTTGTAGTTAATTGATATTAAATAGTTTAGAATTATTATGAAACTTTCTGATATGCTTAGCCCAGATTAAAATGGAAAGCTTTGCGACGGAAAAAGCTATTTTTTCTTGGCTAAAACTGCGACCAACGGAAGCACGTTTTTGGTCTTAGAAAAAAAGATTTTTACTAGTAAACTTGTAATGGAAAGCTGGAAATTGCTTCAAATTAATTTAATGCAAATGGTGCGCTTAGTCGGAAAGTGGGTACTACAACTCTAAAAACTCGTGTTGAGGTAAAATTTATCATGCTGAAATAGCCGCGCATTGCTCCGTGTGGCGAACTTAGTAAACAGCCAGAATTGTATGTGTGCGTTTCGCCTGGTTTTAATACTGGTTTTTTGCCTATAACTCCTTCTCCGTCAACAATTTCTATGTCGTTTAATGAGTCGAAAATTTCCCAATGTCTTGTGGTTAATTGTACAGAATCTTTGCTGTGATTTTCTATTGTTATCTCGTAGGAAAAGGCAAAATGTATCTTATGGTTTTTGAAGTAAGTGCCTTCGAAAACCGTATTTACTGATATTTTGATGCCTCTAGTTATTTGAGAAACCATACTGAAACTTTTTGTAAAGTTATTAAATTATTGAAAACAGATTGATTTATTTAACGTTATTTTAAAGCTAATTGATTATGTCTGTAGAACTTGCAATGCCTTTTCCTATAATTCTGTCGTAACGTTGGTTGTTTTCGCGGTAATAAACTATGGCAAAATAGTTGTTTTCTGTTTGATAAAAATTTCCATCTATGGCGTCTAGTCCATCTACATTTCCTTTAATATCTGCAATGGTGTAATTGTAATTTGTAAAACCTTGTTTTATCATTACTGCTTTTTCATAAATGGCTTTTTTCTCGTTATATTCCATTTTATTTTCTTCTGAAAGTGCGTAATTATTGAACATTCCGGTTACATAAATATTTTTCTTTCCAAAATAACTTGGTGCATCTAATGAAAAATAGATCCAAGCATAATCTGCTTCGATTTCGTTGTTTTCTGCATTGATATTTTTTACCACAAAATTACCGTTAACATCTGGAAAAAAGGTATATGGATTGTTTTTTCTGGCTTGATTTTTATATAAGTAACAGTTGTATAATCCCGAATTTGAATCTACTCGAGAAATAGAATTATTAGCAGCTTGGATAATTTTATTTTCGAAAAATAGGTATTCATTTCCTGCCCAAAACTGGGTTTCGGCATCGTATTTATATATTAAATCGTTGTCAATAGTGTACATTGGTTTTATGTTATAAATGGCATTATTGAATTTACCGTTTTGTATTAATAATACTTTTACATTTGTCAATGGACTTTGAAATGTTATTGCTGCCGATTTTATTGTAAAATCTAAATTGTGTTTATAATCTATATCTTTAACATTTCTGGCTCTTTTTACTTGCATTGGAACTGAAACTAATTGTTCAAAAACAATAAATTTTCTTGAAAAAACTACTTCTCTGTCTTCGTTTTGGATGCTAATAATATAGTTTCCGCTAACTTTTAATTGTGTGTATTGATTGGGAAATGAAATGGCATAATGAGAATAAATTTGCAAGGCATTTAGCGAATTGGTATGGTTAATTATTCGCTGATCATTAAAACCTTTAAGAAATTCATTTACAGTAAGTTGTGATTGTTTCCAATTGTAATCGCAATGGGTAATGTGGTAATAATAATTGTCTTCTGTTCCGTGTAAATCGTCAAATTGAAATTGAAATGAATCGCCAAGTTGAAAGATTGGAATAGCGTTTTGATTTCCTTGAACAAAAGATATTGTTTTTATATGATATGGAGGATTTATTTCAACCTCTTGTGCAGAAATTGTAAAAAAAGTGAAAAGAAAAAGGGACAAGAGTACGATTTTTTTAATCATAATGTTTTTATTATCAAACGTAAAGATAGTAAATATTATTATCTAGAATTGTGCCAGTAAACCATAAAATTTAAATAAAATTAATAAAATATAATTTTTTACAATAAAATATTGTTTTTAGAGTTATTGTACTATCTTTATTACAAAACTAAATACTTAATTATGAAAAAAATTAACAAAAATTGGCTCTTATTATTTTTATTTCCGATTACAATTCTTGCACAAGATTTAAATGAAGAAAATAAAATTCCTTTTGATTCTTCTGTTAAAACTGGAAAGTTACCAAATGGTTTAACTTATTTCATCAAAAAGAATAATAAGCCAGAGAATAAAGTTGATCTTAGACTAATTGTAAACGCTGGTTCTATATTAGAGAATGATGACCAAAAAGGATTAGCTCACTTTATGGAACATATGTGTTTTAACGGAACTAAACGATTTCCAAAAAATGAGTTAGTAGATTATTTACAAAGTATTGGCGTAAAATTTGGTCAACATTTAAATGCCTATACCAGTTTTGATGAAACGGTTTATTTTTTACCAATTCCATCAGATGATGCTGTAAAGTTGGAAAAAGGTTTTCAAATTATTGAAGATTGGGCTTTTAATGCCAATTTAGTACCAGAGGAAATTGACAAAGAAAGAGGCGTTGTGCTAGAAGAGTATCGTTTAGGACTTGGTGCTGACAAAAGGATGATGGATAAATATTTGCCTAAAATGATGTATAACTCTCAATATGCAGAAAGACTACCAATAGGTAAAAAAGAAATTCTTGAAAATTTTAAATATGAAAAATTAATTAGTTTTTATAAAGATTGGTACCGTCCAAATTTAATGGCTGTTGTTGTAGTTGGAGACGTTAATGTCGCCGAAATGGAAAAGAAAATAATTGATCATTTTAGTAAATATTCTAATCCTAAAAATGAAAAACCACGTAAAATTTTTGAAGTTCCAAATCATAAACAAACATTTGTTTGTGTAGAAACTGATAAAGAATCGTCAGATACACAAGTTCAGCTTTTATATAAAGATGAAGCTATGCCAAAACCAATGGTAACTGTAAATGATTACAGAAATGATTTGGTTAAAGGATTATTTACTTCAATGATAAACAACAGATTACAAGAACTTACAAATACAGCAAATCCTCCATTTGTTTTTGGATATTCTTATCATGGTGGAACTTTTGCAAGAACAAAAGAAGCATATCAATCATTTGCAATGGTTTCTGAAGAAAAGCAACTTGATGCATTAAAAGTATTGATAACTGAAAATGTAAGAGCTAAGAAATTTGGTTTTACTCAAAGCGAATTAAACAGAGCAAAATCTGAAGTTTTAGCAAATTATGAAAAGACTTTTAATGAAAAAGATAAAACCAACTCTGATGCTTTCGTTTCTGAATATCAATCGTATTTCTTAGAGAAAGTACCAGCTCCAGGAATTACATGGGAATATGAAACAATTAAAAAAATGGTTCCAAGTATTTCACTGTTAGAAACTAATAATTTAATTAAAAATTATATTAAGAATGAAAATAGAGTAGTGATATTAACTGGTCCAGAAAAAGAGGGTTTGAAAAAGATAACAGAACAAGAGGTTTTAAATATAATTAACATAAACGATTCTGAAATTATACCTTATAAAGAAACTAAACTTGCCTCTAGTTTATTAATTAAAGATTTAAAAACAGGTATTGTTACAAAAAAGGAGAGTAATTCTAAATTAGGAACAACTACGCTTTTTTTATCTAATGGTGCAAAAGTTACATATAAAAAAACAGACTTTAAAAATGATGAAATCTTAATGGAAGCTGTAAGTTTTGGTGGTTTAAGTACTTATTCTAATGATGATTATAAAAAGGTACAATTTGCAAATGGTGGTTTAACTGAAGCAGGATTTTCTGGATTGAATAAAAATGATATTGATAAATTTATGTCAGGAAAAATAGCTTCGTTATTTCCATACATTAGTAATACTACTGAAGGTTTAAGAGGTAATACAACACCTAAAGATTTAGAATATTTATTTCAAATGACTCATGCTTACATGACTTCACTAAATTATAATGTTGAAGCTTTTGAAAGTTACAAACAAAAAGAATCTGCGTTTTTTAAAAACCTTTCTTCCCAACCTAATGTATATTTTCAACAAGAATTTTATAGTTATTTGATGAAAGAGAATCCTAGATTTATTGGAATTTTTCCAAATGAAAAAACTTGGGCTACAACTGATTATAAATTGGCATTTGATAAATTTAATGAACGATTTTCTAATGCAAGTGATTTTGAATTTTTCTTTGTTGGTAATATTGATGATAAACAAATGGAAGACTTTTCAAGTAAATATATTGCATCATTACCATCAACTTCTGTAAAAGAAAAAGCTTTAGATTTAGGATACAGAATGCTAAAAGGTGATTTAAAAAAGATTGTAAATAAAGGTTCTGATCCTAAAAGTAATGTTACAATTATGTATTATGGTGATGCAATATATTCAATTAAAGATGCAATGGCTTTTCAAGCATTAGGTGAAATTTTAACTATAAAATTAATTGAAGAGTTAAGAGAAAATGAAAGCGGAGTTTATGGAGCTTCTGCTAGAGGTAGTTTGTCTAAAATTCCTTATAGCTCTTATAGTTTTTCTATTGGTTTTCCTTGTGGACCAGAAAATACTGAAAAATTAACTGAATCTGCATTGAAAGAATTACAAAAAATAATTGATAATGGACCAAGTGAAAAAGACATAAGCAAATTTAAAGAGGGAGAAATTGCTGACTTTAAAAAGAATAGTAAGGAAAATAAATTTTGGTTGTCAAATTTCACAAAGTCATATTCTTCCAATTCCTCATTAGAAGATGTGTTGGACATGGAAAAAATTATAAATGAGGTAACTGCAAAAGAAATTCAAGATGTTGCAAAAAAATATTTAACTAAAGATAAAGTAGTCGGAATTTTGATGCCAGAGAATAAATAATAAATATAATTACTAAATTTTTGAACCCTGATAGTGTATAATTATCAGGGTTTTTAATTTTAGAAATTGTTTATTTAAAACACACAGGAATAATTTCACCCTTAGCTAAACAATATTTTGTTACCAATTCTGGTGCAATTTTAAAAGTATAATCTTCCTCTACAACTCTAAATCCAATGCTTCTTAATTTGTTAAAATAATCTCTTCCGTAAACACGAACGTGATCGTATTGACCAAATATTTTGGCACGCTCTTTTTGGTCTACAATTGAATCATCAGAAAAAGTTGTTGCTCTAGATAAGTCTTGTGGAATTTGAAGTATTGCCATTCCGCCAGGTTTTAAAACTCTGTATAATTCTTGCATTGCCTTTGTATCATTAGGAATATGTTCTAAAACGTGGTTGCAAAGAATTACATCGTAGTGATTGTCTTGAAAAGGTAAATTGCAAATATCTGCTTTTACATCTGCCAACGGCGATAGTAAATCGGTTGTGGTATATTTGATATTGGTTTGCTTTTTAAAGCGTTTGTAAAATTCTTGTTCTGGCGCAAAGTGTAACACTTTTAAATTTGAACTTGTTTCAGCATCTCTTAATATAATACGTTTGTTATTTGAAATTGTAGATTCTGAATTTATTTGTTTAGATTCTGAAACAAGTTCAGAATTAAAAAAATCGGTTTCATTTTGCAAATAAAGCCACAACAATCGATGTCTTTCTAGTGACAAAGTACTCGGTGAAAGCACGTTGTTGCGTTGATTTCCATATCCGTAAGGCAAAAACATTTTGAAACTTTTTCCGTCAATTGGATCGGTGAAACGATTTCCTTTTAATAAAAAAGCTAGAATTGGTCTTACAACAAAACTCAATCTAATTAAAATTGGTCTTGGTATTGTGTTTAGTATGAATTTGAATATTTTTTTCATATTTTATCTTTTACACCAATTTTAAATGGTTTAAAATTATTTTTTTTACACGAATTTCACGAATTAACACGAATTTTATGCTTTGATGATTTCACGAATTTAAAACCTCTTTTTTTTTAACTTTAGATTATCTTTTATTTATCATTTTATACACGAATTTATATTTTTTTCATTGTTTTACATAAATTTCACGAATTAACACGAATTTTATGCTTTGATGATTTCACGAATTTAAAAACTTCGTTTTTTTTAATGTCAAATTTTTTTTATTGTAACTTAAACTATTTATTTCGTGCAAATTCGTGAAATTCGTGTGAAATTTAATTCGGTTGATACATAATTTATGTGAAATTTAATTCAAGTGAAATTTAATTCGTGTAAAATTCATTTTTAAATATTGTCTATAAAATTATTCGTTTATATTTTAAACTATCTTCTCCAAAATTTATCAATAAACCCAATTTATTTTTTGAAGATGCCAAATAATTTAATGTTTGTTTAACATCACCGTTAGTTAATTGAGAAATTGCCTTTACTTCAAAAATTATTTCATCATAAACCACAAAATCTGCATTATATTTTCTGGCTAAAATTATATCTTTATAATGTATTTTATATTCCTTTTCTCTTTCAAAAGGAATATTATTTAGTTTAAATTCATATTCTAAAGCATCTTTGTACACAACTTCACTATGTCCTTTTCCCAAGATTTTATGAACTTCCATGCACAAACCAATGATTTTAAAAACCTCTTCTTTTAAATAAAGTGAATCCATTATAATTGAGTAATTTGAGATTAGTGAAATTTAAAAGTAATTAAATTAGTGAAAATTAGTGAAATTCGTGTGAAATTTAATTGATATTTATAAACTAAATAGTAGAAGTGTCAATTCGAAACTCATCTTCCTCATTACTAACAATTCCCAAAGCATCATAAACATATTTAAAAGTAGAAAGAATTTCTGGTTTACCATTAATTAAAGCAACATTATGTTCGTAATGTGCGCTTGGTTTTCCGTCGGCAGTTAAAATTGTCCAACCGTCTTTTAAGTGTTTGGTGTTTTTTGTACCCATATTTATCATTGGTTCAATTGCCACAGTCATACCTTCTATAAATAGTTTTCCGCGACCACGTTTTCCATAATTCGGCATTTCTGGATCTTCGTGCATTTTTGTTCCCAAACCGTGACCAACTAATTCTCTTACAACACTATAACCTCTTTCTTCACAATATTTTTGAATGGCATTTCCAACATCTTCTACACGATTTCCTCTTTTAAATTCGCGAATTCCAACATACAAACTTTCCTTTGTTACTTGCAAAAGTCGTTTTACATCTGGTGCGACTTCACCAATTTCAAAACTGTAAGCATGATCGCCATAATAACCGTTTTTAAAAACACCACAATCTACAGATATTACATCACCTTCTTGAAGCGGATTTGTATTTGGAACACCATGAACAACTTGCGCATTTGGACTTACACATAACGTATTTGGAAATCCATAAAGTCCTTTAAATCCTGGAATTCCACCATTGTCTCTAATGAATTCTTCTGCTAATTTATCTAAATGTAAAGTTGTTACACCTGGACCAATTTCTGACGCTATTAAACCTAATGTTCTAGAAACCAACAAAGCACTTTCGCGCATAATTTCTATTTGTTCTCTTGTTTTTGGGATAATCATAACTCATTTTTGTGAATGCAAAGGTACAAAGATTCAATATCAATTACAATGGCAATTTCAATGGCAATATCAATAACAAATTTTAAACATAAAAGATTTTATTTTTGGAATTTGGAATTTTTTAATTTTGGAATTTAACTTTAATCTGGATTGGCTAAAACCTTAAATAATTCGGTATTGGAATTGAAAAATCTGTTCTGTATTGCCAGTTCTGATATTTGTGATAGTACCAAATTATTTTCTCGTGCATTAATTAAAAACAATGAGCTTTCGCCAAATGAAAAAAGGCGTTCTTCTGAATTTAACATTACTTGATAATCGTTTACCAATTTAGAAATTAAGTCTTTTTGTTTTATAAGTGAAGTGATTTCTGCTTGTTGCGAATTGATTTTATTGGTAAGTTGTAACTTTTCTGTTTCTAATTCTAATTGCGAGTTTTGAACTTTAAATTGTGCGAGTTTTAAATTGCCACGTTCTTTTCGAAGAAATAGTGGAAAGGAAAAATTTACACCAACTTTATAATTTTCAAAATTAGTCGAGTTTAAATAACTTGGTTCAGACAAATAAGAATATTCTAAATCTAATTTGGGTAATAATTGATTGGATTTTAACCTTCGTTCTACATTTAAAATGTCAATTTTACTTTGCAATGCATTTATTTTTGGATGATTTACAATTGATGTATTTTCTTGAAAAATCTCGTTGGTTTTTAAAGTTTCTTGAATTGTTTTTTCAAGATTTATTTCTGGAATTATACTGTCTTGTAATTCTAACGGAATGTTGTTTTCTAACCATAAAAAATTGGATAATTCTAGTTTTGATTTTATAAGTTTTAGTTTAGAATCTTCTAGATTTAGTTCTCTACTTTTTACAATTATTGCTGCTTCGGTTGAGTCTACTGCTGGTTTGTCGCCGTTTTCAATTAATTTTTGTATTCCGTTAAAACGAATGTTGGCGTTGTTTAAATAGGTTGTGTAAAGTTGTACTTCATTATAATTTCTTTTCCAGTTGAAGTAGGCAATCGATGCATCATATAAAACTTCAATTGCTTGTAATTTTCTTTCGGCTTGGCTTAGTTGTAATTGAATTTTGGCTTTTCGTAAATCGGCCATTCGTTGGTTTATTAATAATCCATGACCTATTGGAATTTTAATTCCGAATGATGTTAAACCTTGATTGGGTAAGGTGTTTTCTGGATTAATGTAAATGCCTTCGTTGTTGTCAAAACTGGCTTTTAATTCTATTCCGTACCAAGTTGGGATTTTAAAACTGCTGTTTAAAATGGAATAATAATCTTGATTTTTAAATTGTTTTGTGTTGTAATCTACTTCTATTTTAGGATCAAATGCGCCACGTGATGCCATTAAATTGGCTTGTGCTTGGCTTAGTTCTAAATTGGCAGACTTTACCATTGGATGGAATTTTTTTACATATCCTAAATATTCTAAATAGGTTAATTCTTTGCTGTTTTCTTGAGCAAATGTTGTGATTGTTAATAATATGAAAAATAATTTTTTCATTGTTTGTTGTTGTAATTTTTTCTTTTTAATTCTTAATAAATAGGCAATACATAACTCTTTTTAACCCTGATTGAAATGAAAATCCTTTTATCACTTGCTTTGGGTTAAAACCCAAAGCAAGTGATAAAAGATTGAAATGGAAAGCAGGAATTGCTTTTGTAAATAAAGACCAAGCCATTTGTTTCTAATTCTTCTCTTTTTTTGGTTCATTTTTATAATAATTGGGCGGAAAACCGTTGAGAGTTCGCCAAATTTCAAACCAAACCGGAACGTTATCTAACAACGCAATGGTTTGTGCGCCAGCGCCAATACTGAGTTGTTGTGGCCATTTTTGTTCTTTTTCGTCTGGTGCGATTAGTACTCTGTATTTTCCGTTGTCGCTAATGAAGGTTTCTATGGCTACAATTTTACCGCCAAATGTGCCGTAACTCATGTTTGGCCAACCCGAAAATACTATTGTTGGCCAACCATCGAACCAAACTCTAACTTTGTAACCTTTGGAAATAAGTGGTAAATCGATTGGTTTTACAAAGGTTTCGACCGCGATGTCGTACTTGGATGGCATAATACTAACGATTGGTGTTCCTTCTTTTATAGTTTCGCCAAGTCCAGATTGTAAGGCACGATTTACATAACCGTTTTGTGGTGCTTTGATATAGTATAAACCGTTGCGAATGTTGTAGTTAGCATATTGGTTTTCTAATTTGCTAACTTGTGCTTCGGTGTCAAATTGGTTGCTTTGCGCTGTAAATTTATCGCTTTTGGCTTTAGAATCTTTCTCGTAATATTCGGCTGTAATTCTATTAATTTCTACTTTGGCGTTTAAATATTCGTTTTTACTTGCCAAATATTTATTTTCTTGCGTGATTATTTTGGCTTCTACTTCTTGTAATTTTAATCGTTTTTCTTCAACATCTGTTAATGGTTTTAAACCTTCTTTGTTTAACGTTATGGCACGATTAAATTGCGTAGTTGCAATTTTTATTTGGGTTTTTACAGCTTCTAAATCCATAGAATCTGATTTTATTTTTAAAACTGCTTGACGAATTTTATTTTGTGCTTGTTGTAATTTTAAGTTTTTTTCGTTTTCAATTGCTATAATTTGTGATGATAATGAACCTACTTTTCCGCCATAAGATTCTTGTGCCATTTTTTTAGCATTAACTTGATTTTTAGTATTTTGAACTAAATTTGGGTCAAGGTATTCTTCTTTGGTTTCTGAAATAAATAAAATGGTGTCGCCTTTTTTTACATAATCGCCTTCTTGCACGTACCATTTTTCTATTCGTCCGGCAATTGCAGTATGAATTGTTTGTGGTCTTTGGTCTGGTTTTAAAGTAGTTACTGCGCCAGAACCAGCAATATTTTGTGTCCAAGGCAAGAAAAAAATTATTAATACTATAATAGAAACACCAATAATAATTCGGTTTAAAATTTTATAATGCGGACGATTGCTTAAATCGTTTATAGTTTTAAACTTGGTTATATTTTCTACAATTTTATTGTCTTTAGAAATATTTAGCATAGCTTTTAGTTTTTAATATCGGCAATTATAGTTCCTTTTTTTAGGGTAATTGTTCTGTTGCATTTTTGTTTCCAATAGTCGTTTTTAGACGAAACAATTACAGTCCATTTATTAATTGGGTTTGTTATAAAATCTATAATTTCTGAGCTGGTAATTTCGTCCATTTTATCTAATGCATCTTCATAAAATAAAATTTTGGGTTTGTTAACAATGCTTCTTGCCAAAAGAATTTTTTGTGCATTAGATGATGAAAGTTGTTTTCCTTCTGGAAAAATTTTAGTGTCTAATCCATCTGGTAATGATTTTATGTAGCTAGAAAGTTGTACACTTTCTATTGCCCATTTTAAATTTTCTTGAGATATTTCTTTATTTCCAAAAGTTATATTTTCTAAAATTGTTCCTTCAAATGGTGTTTCACCTTGTATTATGGTTCCCATTTGCAATCTGTATTGTGTTAAATCTATTTTTCTAAAGGTGTCGTCGTTAATGTAAAATGATCCTGATGTTTGTTTTAATAATCCTGATAAAATTCTTAAAAGTGTTGTTTTGCCTGATCCATTTTCGCCATCAAGATATATTTTTTCTGATGGATTAATTTTTATATTTATTTTTTCTAAAGTTAAATCGGTAGTATCTGGAAAAGAAAAATTTAAGTTTTCTGTTTCTAAAACCATATTATTAAAACAACTTGTTGGCTGCGAATTACTAAATTCTTCAATATCTAAATCGGTAATTTGACCTATTTTTTCTACAGAAGTTATTACATCATATAATGTTTCTAAACCAATAATTATTTTTTCTACAGAGTTAATTACTAATAAAATAATAATTTCTGCAGCCACGAATTGTCCAATATTCATTTGTTGATTTAACACTAAAAAACCACCAATTAGCAACAATCCAGAAGTAATGATTACTTTAAAAATTATAAGTTGAATGAATTGTCTTTTTATTACGCCAAAATGTTTTTCGCGAGATTGTAAATAATTAGCAACCAACAAATCGTTTTTAGAAAGTGCAAAATCAAAGTTGTCTTTTTTTCGAAAACTATTGTTATTTCGTGCCATTTCTTGTAACCAACTGGCTACTTTATATTTATACTTAGATTCTTTTAAACTTGTAGAAAGTCCAGAATTGTAAGAGAATTTAAATATAGAATACAATAGAATTACCAAAAGCAACCCAAATAATATAAAAAATGGATGGTAAAGTGATAATAAAATGATACCAAAAATAATTTGTAAAAGTGCGGATGAAAAATCTATTAGTAATTTAGAAGTTCCTTTTTGGATAGACATTGTATCAAAAAAACGATTGGCCAATTCTGGTGGATATTGATTGTAAAGCATTTCTAATTTTATTTTTGGCAATCGATAAGCAAATTCAAATGAGGAACGTACAAATATTTTTTGTTGTAAATTTTCTGTAATTCGCAATTGCATTAAAGATAAAATTCCAACTAAGGCAACACCAATTACTACAATTACTACTAAAACTATCCAAGAAACACTAACTTGTCCTGCTTGAATTAGATTTATAATTGCTTGAATGCCAAGCGGTAAAGACAAACTTACTAAACCAGCAAAAATGGCATAGAAAAAAAGCTGTACAATATCTTTACGATCTAGTTTTAATAAATTTATAAATCTGTTAAAAGGTGATTGTGTCATTTGTAATTTATTTTAAAATAAGTGCAATCATGTTTTGATAAAATTGTGTTGGCGAATTATTTTCGTTGCAATTGGTAATTGTTTTTAAATGGTCTTTTAAAAAATGTTGATGCAATGCGCCTTCAACTATTGATGATGCTAAAGTTTTGGCATATTCATATTCTGAATTTACTTCTTGAATCATTGTTATAATTCTATTAATTACTCGTTTGTAGATTAAAAAAAAACCTTCTTTATTTTCTTCATCAACTTCTTTGGTTAGCATAGTTTTGGTAAATTCTAAAACAATTATTTTATTTAAAATAGCTTCGTTAATGTGCAGTGTTGTTGAATCGTCTTCAATTTTTTCGGTTACAATTGCTATTGCTTTATGTAATTTTTCTGTTGGATTTACAATATTGTTAGTTGCAAAAACCAATCTGTATTCCATCCAACCCCAATACCAAGAAGACAAGTAGAGTAGTAGTTTGTGTTTGTTTTCGAAATAGCGGTACAATGAACTTTCGTTAGAACCAATGCGTTCGCCCAATTTTTTAAAAGTAAAATTATCAAAACCAATTTCATCAATTAATAGGATACTTTGTTTTATTATGTTTTTTCCTAAAGTTGATGTTTCAGGATTTTTTACATATAATTTTTCGTTTACCGATATGGTAATGTTAGAAAGTATTGCTTGCATAAATTATTTTTTTAATCTGATGTTGTTGGTGTAAATTCTTTTTCTTCTTTTTTTGTTAAATCAAAATTATAAAGAAGCGAAATGTTTAAAAAATCGCGACCAGTTTCATCATTTATTTTATAATCAAATTGATATATGTAACCCGTTTGTAATGCTAAATTCTTGTTGACTTCATATCCGCAACCTAAAAACAATCTGTTTCTTTCAAAAAATGGTTCGTTATCTGTAAAGAATAATTCATTCCAAGCCATTATATAAAATGTTTTGCGTTGTATTTTTAAATTATTTATTGGTACTGTTGCACTTAGTCTATATCGAAATCTATTTTTAAAACCATTGCTTGTAAATCGTTGTTCGGCTCTGTATCTGTGTTCTAGCGTTAAATATTTTAATGGATTTTTAAGATTTACTTGTGCCCAAGTTCTTATTTCTTTATTTTGAATAGGTTCATTAAAATTTCCACCTTCACTAAATGTATTATAAGATCCAAAACCAGATGTTGCTGAAAAATCTTTATTTACTTTGTAAGTTACACCAGATTTAACCTCGTAATAATGAAATTCATCATAAAAAGATAAACTTCTAAGTTGAGATTCTGCAAAAACATTCCACTTAGAACTAATTTTTAAATTTACATTCAAAATGTTCCACGAACCTAAATTTTCTTGTGAAAAAATTGGATAGTAAATTAATATTAATACCAAATAAATTTTGTAAAATTTCATACTTAATTGATAATATTTTATGCAAATATAATAGTAATACTATTAAAAAAGAAATTTTAACTTTTATTTATCAAAAATAAGGAGTTTTTATAATAATGAGTTTATTAAAAAAGTATAAATAAAAAAACAATTAATATTAAGGTTCTTTAAGTTGTGATGCTTAATTTTCTTAATACCTTAATGATTTAAAAATTATTTTAATTAATTCACAACAAAGATTTCCCAGTCATTACAAGAGGTTTTTCAATTCCCATAAGTTCAAGAATTGTTGGTGCTAAATCGCCAAGAACGCCATTATGAATTGCAATCGGTTCGTTATCAACTAAAATTATTGGAACTGGATTGGTTGTATGTGCAGTATTTGGACTACCATCTGGATTTATCATTGTTTCACAATTTCCGTGATCTGCAAATATTATTGTAGTGTAATTATTTGCCAAAGCGGTTTCTACAACTTGTTTTACACAAGCGTCAACTGCTTCGCAAGCTTTTATTGCAGCTTCCATAATTCCGGTGTGACCAACCATATCGCCATTGGCAAAATTTAAACATACAAAATCAACTTCACCTTTTTCTATTTCTGGAATTAATGCTTCTGTCAATTCATAAGCACTCATTTCTGGTTGCAAATCGTAAGTAGCCACTTTAGGAGAATTTCTTAAAATTCTAGTTTCGCCAAGAAAAGGAATTTCTCTTCCGCCAGAAAAGAAGAATGTTACGTGAGGATACTTCTCTGTTTCTGCAATTCTAATTTGTTTCTTATTGTGTTTTTCTAACACTTCGCCAAGTGTTTCTGTAAGATTGTCTTTATCATAAATTACGTGAACATTTTTATAAGTATCATCATAATTGGTCATGGTTACGTAATACAAATTTAGTTTGTGCATATTAAATTCGTGAAAATCTTTTTGCGATAATGCTTCGGTTAATTCTCTTCCTCTATCGGTTCTAAAATTAAAAAAAACTACAACATCTTCATCTTCAATTGTTGCAATCGGTAGCTTATTTTCATCTACCATTACTAACGGATTTATAAATTCATCGGTTACATTTTCGTCATAACTCAACTGAAATTCTTCTGCAATATTGGTACATTGTTTACCTTTTCCGTTTACCAATAAATCGTAGGCAATTTTTACTCTTTCCCAACGTTTGTCTCTGTCCATTGCATAATATCTACCAATAACAGAAGCCAATTTTGCTTTAGATTTTGATAAATGATATTCTAATTCTTGAAGATAATTTATTCCAGATTTTGGATCAACATCGCGTCCATCTGTAAAGCAATGAACAAATACTTTTTCTAATCCAAATTCTGACGCTGCATCAAGTAAAGAATATAAATGTGAAGTGTGAGAATGAACGCCACCATTTGACAAAAGTCCTAAAAAATGGATTTTTTTATTATTTGCTTTAGCATATTGAAAAGCATTTATTAAAGGTTGTTCGGTTTTTAATGTGTCAAATTGAACTGCCAAATTTATTCTTGCCAAATCTTGATATACAATTCGTCCTGCACCAAGATTCATGTGTCCAACTTCGCTATTTCCCATTTGACCTTCGGGTAAACCTACGTTTAAACCATCAGTGCGAAGTTGCGCATTAGTATATTTAGAATATAAACTAGTAATAAATGGAATGTTGGCATTGTCTACAGCAGAAACTTTAGGATTTGGCGATTTTCCCCAACCATCAAGAATCATAAGGATTACTTTCTTGTTCATTTTAAAATTATTTATAACAAAGATACTTTATTTAAAAATTGATTGTATTTAATATGAAATATAAAAAATCCGATTAGTTACAATCGGATAATTTTAAGTAAATTTATTTTTTATTCTTTTTTAAGGAATTATAATCAATAAAATAGCGAACACTTATAGAAAAAATGTGATCTAAATTTTCATGATTTAATGATTTTTTAAAGTTTGTAGAAATATCTCTTTCAAATTCTCTTTCAAAAATGGCTGCATTATTTCTGTATAAAACAGAAACTTGACTTCCAGGAGCAAACCACCAAGAGTAGGACAAATCCATATTCCAAGTATTAAAATTAGAATTTCTATTGGCAGAGTAAGTAGAATTATTTATTACAGAACCATCATCTTGCAACGTTAAAAATTCATTATTTATGGCATAACTCCAATAATGACGAATTGTAAAATTAAAATTCATATTATTATTTACAGTATATTTTCCTGTAAATTGATTTACATAAGTTATTCTGTTTCGCTTTGCAAAAATAATTTCATCTGTTGCTGTTGTTGTAATGTAACCTACATTATTATTTTGTCTGTTAAATCTAAAATCATAGTTTATGGCAATTTTATCAGATATTCTATATCTTGGACCAACATAAAAACCATAATTAACTCTATTTTTTTCGTTAACAAATCCAAAAGATGGATTTATATCTATTGCAAATCGTCTAGCATAATTAGAAGAAAAGTAAATAAATGAATTTATACTTTTAGGAATGGTAAAAAATTTAGATTCGCCATCTGTTCTTGGTTCATAAAAATCGTAAGTATCAACTGGTCTACTATTGATTCCGAAATTAAAAAAATCAAACTTTTTGGTAGAAAAGTTACATTGTGCATTTAAGTTTGCTCCTTGAATTCTTCCTGTTAAATTATCAAATTCTGAATAAGTATTAAAAAATACCCCAAACGAATTAAAATTTTTAGTTGGATTTAAAATTCTATAACTTGCATTGGTGTAAAAACTATGGTAATGTGTTTGAAATAATATACCTAAATCGTTTTTATCAAAATCTCTAGAAAAATATTCACCACCAAATCCGTATCTTATTTTTCCGCTTCTTTCAGAAAAATTTAAGGTTGCATTATATCCGGTTTTATTTTTATCAATACCTAAATCGTTTACAATACTGTACTTGTAATCTCCAGAAAGATTGAATGTATTTTTTTTAGTATTTAAATCAAACAAAGCTGCGGTAACATTTCCGTCTCTATATTCTCCGTTTCTAGTAACATTGGTGTTAATAAAAGATACCGATGAATTTTTTCTAAAACGTTGGTCTAATACAAATACATTGTAGTTGGCAAGCGGTTCTATTAATTCTTTTCGTTCTTCGCCAGTTATATTATTTTGAATTTGTGCATAGGTATTGTCTGTAATTGCATTTAAAACTCCAATGCCCAATCCGTTTTTAGTTCTTCCAGAAATTTTTAAGGCATTTAATAGATTTATTTTAGATGGATTTTCTATAAAAGTTTCATCATCTGTAATTTCTGCAAAGGTTGATGGACTTCCGCCAATTCTTCTTGAATAGAATAAATCACCTTTACTAAAAAGTTCTGTTCCTTCGGTAAAAAAAGGTCTGTTTTCACTAAATTGTTGTTCAAATGGTCCAAGATTTAATTCCACATTATCAAAAGCTGTTTGTCCAAAATCTGGAACAAGAATTGCATCTAGTGTAAAGGCATCGTTTATTCCATATTTAATATCTAATCCTCCTTTTAATTCACCTTTGGTTTTTACACCTTCTTTTCCGTTTAAATAAAAGGAAGAATACGGAATTAAAAATAATCTTGTTGGTGTTTCTATATTTTCAATTCCTTCAAGAATTCCTGCTTGTATGGCTTCGTTACTAATTTTATTATCAATTAAATTCCAAGAATATTGTTGTCTGTCTCGTTGAAATTCTCTGTAAAAATTTAAACCCCAAGTTTGTTTACTTTCTGACGAAAATCGTAATGCTGCATAGGGAATTTTCATTTCTACAGTCCAACCTTTATCTGTAATTTTAACATTACTGTCCCAAATGGCATTATAAGAAAAATCTTCACCATTGGCTTCTGTATACAATATATCTATTTGAACTCCTGCCGAACTTACAAAAAATCGAAACTCTTGTTGACCATCGTTGTAACCATTTAACTGTACTCCAAAATGTTCTGCTGTAACAAAGTTATCTCTTTGTGTAAGCTCTTTTCGTTGCTTTGCTGGATCTTCATCGTACATCGTCGCTGCAACATAAATAGCTGTATTATCATAAACAATTTTAACTTCAGTTTGTCTTTCTTTACTTGCAGGTTTTCCATTATCTGGATTGATCATAAAAAAATCTGTAGCAATATTAGCCGTTTTCCAAACTTCTTCGTCAAATTTTCCGTCAATATCTATTTTCTCCTTAGTGAATTGTGTAGTAAGTGTTTTCTTTTGAGAAAATCCTAAAGATAAAAATAATATAAAACTTACAGTGATTAAAAAACGTAACTTATTCATATAGATTTTGATTGATTGAGCAAAGATATTTATTATTTCATACAAACATAATTATTTGTATTAGTTTTCTGAGTTACCATAAAATTACCATAAAATTGTTTTATTAATTATAAGAAAAATAATATATATTTTATAAAAATATGCTTAATAACGTTAAAATTTACACTTAAACGATAATTTTATCAAAAATTTATATTTAAAATAATTTTTCTTGTATATATTTGTCATCCCCAAATTTACCATTAATTAACCTATTTTATATGAAATATAATAAATTAGTCTATGTTTTATTGTTTGCATTAATGTCTTTTGCCCCAAATTTAAAAGATTCTAATCCAAAGAATTTTGTTTTTGTAAGCACTACAAAAAGTGTTGAAATTGTATATAATTCTTTGGATGCAAACAATTTTGTTTTGCCCAAGTTAGAAAGTTTTTCTCAAGCTCTTGAAGGTTTTTATCATTTAAAAGATTCTGGAAAAATTAAAAATGATTTACTTACAATTGTAGATTTTAGTTTGAGTTCTAATTCTAAACGATTGTGGGTTATAGATTTAGAAGAAAATAAAATTCTTTTTCATTCTCTTGTTGCTCACGGAAAAAATTCTGGCGAAGAATATGCTACCAGTTTTTCTAACGAAGAAGAATCGTATAAAAGTTCTTTAGGATTTTTTGCTACAGCAGAAGTTTACACTGGTTCTCACGGAACTTCTTTAAAACTTGACGGTTTAGAAAGTGGAATTAACGATAAAGCAAGAAAAAGAGCAATAGTAATTCACGGTGCAAACTATGTTTCTACAGATTTTATTAAAAACCACAACCGATTGGGAAGAAGTCAAGGTTGTCCTGCTTTACCTGTAGAATTGAGTTCTAAAATTATAAATAAAATAAAAAATAAATCGTGTTTATTTATTTATCATCCATCTAAAAATTACAGTAGTAAATCTAAATTAGTTTCTTAATTTAGTATACAATTGAAAATCTGATTTATAAATATCTTGTCTAAACTGAAGTTTACCATTTGTCATCCAAGCTGTCCAATACAATTGATGAATTAATATTTCTTCGGTTATAGGTATTATAATAGTTTTTAATTCTGGATTTGCAAATACTTTTTTTGCAATTACTAAATTAGGATTTTTAGCTAATAATTTTGCGTTTTTTTGTGCTAATAGTATTTCTTTTTCCTTTTTTAATTTGTTATAATATTTTATATCAGTGGTATCTATTATAGTTTGTAAATCCCATTTTTCTTCGTCATTTATTAAATAGGAAGCCATTTCTAAAGGTTTTTCTAGTCTCACACAACCAGAACTTAATGATCTAAAGGTAAAGTTAAAATAATCTCTGTGATTGGTATCGTGCAAGTAGACAGAATGATTGTTAGGGAAATTTATTTTCATAGAACCAAGCGAGTTATTTCTTCCTGGTTTTTGCACATATTTATATTTTTTTGCATCGGCCATTTTCCAAGAATACGGATTAACTTCTTTATTTTTATAATTCATAATTACCAACCCTTTTCTTCTAAAGGCACTTTTACTTTTTATTGCATCTGGAAAAATATCTTCTTTTAATATGGTTGGTGGTACGGTCCAATTTGGATTTAAATTAATATTAGAAATTTTAGATTCTAAAATTGGAGTTCTTCTAGATTCTTTACCCACCACAATTCGCTGGGTTTGCATTGTATCGTTATCTTTAACAGCAACCAAGTTATAATCTGGAATATTGATAAGTAAATAATGTTTTCCAAAATCGTGTTGAAACCATCGCCAACGTTCTAAATTGGCAATTACTTGTTCAATTCTTTGATTTTTTTTAAAATTTAATGCTTCAACTGTGGCTTTTCCAATAATTGCATCTGGGTTTAAACCATGTCTTTCTTGAAATATTTTCATAGCATTTTGGGTTGCAACATCATAAATTCCAGTTAATGTATCTTGACGTTTTAAATCGTTCCAATACATCAACCGTTTTTTAATGGTGTAAACCATTTTATATTTTTTATTGGGTACTATTTTTTCTTTACCTATTATTACACTATCAATTAAATCTTCTGGATAAAGTAAAAGTTCTTTAAGTGCCAGTTTTAATTTTTTATAAATAATATGATTTGGCTTAGTTTTTTCAATTGTATTTTTTAAATTATCATTTTCAATTGCGTCAAATAATAATGAATTTACATCAACTTTATTTTCTTTTAAATCCCAATCGCTATAAACATCACTTGCTTTTAACTTACCTTTTCCGATATGATTAATGTAAAGTTGAAGGTTTTTTGTTAGCAATAAATCATAATTTACTACACTAGAATCTACAAGTTTAGAATAATTATTTTCGTAAGATTGTAATTTAGAATATTGATAATCTTTGCTTTGTAAACCTTCTTTATCAGCATTTAATAATTCTTCAAGTACATATTTTCTTTGAGTTTCTAATTTCCAAACGGTTTCATTATTAAAATGTTTGTAAAATAATTTCAACTCTTCATTATTAAAATTATTAATTAATGTAGAATCTATTTTTATTGTAGTAGTAGGAAACAGTTCAAAACCATCAATAAAAGAAGCACTTGCAGAAGATTCATCTTTAGATTTTCTTGAGCAACTTGATATTGAAATAAGTAATAAGATAAAGTAAAATTTATTCATAGGCGTTTAACCAATTTCTTTTTTCATTAAATAATGCAAACCAACCTCTGGTATTGTAAATGAATTTCCAACTATTATATAACCTAAATTTTTATAAAATTCAACAGCATTTTCTCTTGCGTTAAACCAAATAAAACTGGCTTTTTTATTTAAAATATATGCTTCAGAATGTTTTACAAGTAAAGCTCCAAAACCTTGTTTTTGATATTCTTGTAACACTGCCATTCCTCTAATTTGATATTGAATAGAAACATTAAAATTACTATTATTATTTAAAAATAAAGAAATAACAGCAACTATTTTTTCATCAATATATACTCCAAAATGAGTTGTAGTTTGCAAATTATCGCCAACAAAAGTACAACTTTCTACAGGTTTTCCTTGTCTTAAAACTGTATGTCTAACAGAAATTACGTCGTTAAAACCTATTTCTTTTATTTTTTTCATAAATTTATAGTACAAAGAAAGTGATAACAATTTAATAATAAAACAATTAGACAGTTATGTTTTTGTAAAATAATATCTACGCAAATTTTTTTAAAAAAAAGTTTGCAAACTTTGAAAGTAATGTTATCTTTGCACTCACCAATAATTAATGATTTTTGTAATTATTATTTATGCGAAAGTAGCTCAGCTGGTAGAGCTCCAGCCTTCCAAGCTGGTTGTCGCGAGTTCGAGCCTCGTCTTTCGCTCTTAAAACCTCAAATGAAAATTTGGGGTTTTTATTTTTAAATAACTGTATTTAAATCAGATCCACTTTCAATTTCTATAGGAATTTCATTTTGCTTAAATAATCTTGCCGTTAAAGTTCCTTTTAAGATAATTTTTTCACCTTTTACATCAAGCCAACTTCCTTCTCGTAATCCTAAAACTGGTTCATTATTAAATGCATGGAATTCTTTAATTCTAGTTTCACGAGTTTCTCCCATGTGCTTGCTTTGCAAATTGGCATCTAAATAATGTGGATTTAAATTAAACGGAATTGCTGCCAAAGTTTTAAAACTTTCAGGATAAATAATTGGCATATCATTGGTGTTTTGCATAGATATTCCAGTAATGTTGCTTCCGGCACTGCAACTTAAATAAGGAGTTCCATTTTCTAAAACTTCTTTTAAAACTTGCATTAAGTTATTTTTATACAATTGATGTACCAACAAAAACGTATTTCCGCCACCAGTAAAAATTGCTTCTGCATTTCTTAAAGCTTCAATTGGATTTTTAAATTCGTGCAAGCCAACTACTTTTTTATCAATTTTTGCAAATGCAATACTCACTTTAGTTGTGTAATCTTTTTGCGAAATTCCGCCTGGACTTGCATAAGGAATAAATACAATTGTTTTACAATCTTTAAAATGAACTTGCAATTGTGGCATTAAATAATCTAAATATTCGCCACCAAATAGTGTTGAAGTACTTGCTATGATTAGGTTTTTCATAAATTTAAATTTAATGTTGCAAACTTACAAATTAATAATTAACACAAATTTACAATTACATTGGCTAATTTTTTAGATTACAATAAAATACTTTTACACATCTAATTATTTACAAACTTATTACTTTGAACAATTTTAAAATAGTTTTATTTTTATTATTTCTAACTAATTTTTTGAATGCTCAAGAAAGTAAAACCACAGTATTAAATGGTAAAGTTGTTGCAAATTATACTGATTTGGAAGGTATTTACATTATAAATTTAAAAACAGATTTTTCAACTTCAAGTTTAAAAAATGGTTATTTCACAATTAATGCAAGCGTTGGCGATACATTACTTTTCTCTGCAGTACAATTTAAAGGAATTAAAATTGCATTAACGAAAGACGATTTTGAAAAAACATTATTTCTTGTAAAAATGGAATCTTTAATTCGTGAACTTGATGAAGTTAGAATTAACGAATACAAAAATATAAATGCAATTTCACTAGGAATAATTTCTAAAAATGTAAAAAGATACACTCCAGCAGAAAGAAAACTTAGAGCAGCAGGAGATTTTAAAGCAATTGATTTAATTAAAATTATTGGTGGCGGAATAGATGTTGACGCAATTATTAATAAAATTTCGGGCAGAACTGCACTGCTTAAAAAAGAACTAATTATAGAAAGAAAGGAACTACTTCTAGATAAGTTAGACAATTTATTTGAAGATAATTATTATACAGAAACTTTAAAAATTCCATCAGAATATATAAAAGGATTCAAATATTATATTGTTGAAGATGAAAAATTTGTTGCAACAATAAATGTTAAAAATAAAACTATGGCAACATTTATTTTAGTCGATTTGGCAGTAAAATATAATGAAATGATAAGTAAAAAATAACGTATGAAATTACTTTTATTATTGCTTTTTCCGTGTTTTTTATTTTCTCAATTTGTACCAAGACAAATTTTTAGAGGAAAAATAGTATCAGATACTTTGGCAGTAGAACGAGTTACAATAACCAATATTAGTTCTAATATTGTTGCAATTGCAGACGATTTTGGTAAGTTTTCTATTTATGCAAAAGCCAAAGATACTTTAATTATTTCTAGCGTTGCCTTTGATACTGTACGATTGATTGTAGAAGAAAGCGATTTTGGATTTGAAGTTTTAAAAATAAAATTAGATGTTTCAGTAAATGTTTTAGACGAAGTAATAATTAAACCAATAAAATTAACAGGCGATTTAGCATCTGATAGTAAAAAAATTAAAACTATAGAGGTACCACTTTTAAAAGGAGAAAAATTAGCACCAAGAGATTATGAAATTTCATCTACTACAAAACCAGTAAATAGTGTAAACGGAAATGTTGATAAATCGCTAGACGGAATAAATTTTATTGCCATTGGAGAAATGTTATATAAAGTTATTTTTAAACCAAAACCTAAAAAAGATAAATCCTATAATAAAAGAACATTTTTAATCTTTGCAGATGTTGTAAAAGAAAAATTTACGTATCATTTTTTTTCGCAAACCTTGAAACTAAAAAATGAAGAAATACCTTTATTTTTAAATTTTGCAGATACCAATGAAGTTTCTAAAAATAAATTATTAAAATATGAAAATGAATTTTTATTGATAGAATATTTAATAAAAAAGAGTGAAGAATATCGTAAAATATAAATCTGATGTAAAGAATTAGTACATTTGAAAAATGAAGAAAACAGTTAAGATTACTTTGATTTTTATTTTGTTTATTGCTTTAACTTCTAGTAGTTTACATAAGTTTTATGTTTCTATTTATCAAATAAATTATGTTCCTAAAAAAAAGATGTTAGAAATAACTTCTAGAATTTTTATTGATGATTTGAATACAGCATTAGAAAAAAAATTCAATAAAAAAACATTTATAGGAACAGACAAAGAAACTCCAGAAGATGTTATAATGATGAAAAAATATTTATCTGAAAAATTTATAATTAAGGTAAATGGCGTTTCTAAACCAATAAATTATTTAAGTAAAGAAGTAGAAACTACAATATTAGTTTGTTACTTTAATTCTAAAGATATTTCTAAAATTGACAATCTTAGAGTTGAAAATAAAGCTTTGTTAGAAATAAATGACGAGCAACAAAATGTAATTCAAGCCAATATAAAAGGTGAAAAGCAAAGCTTACTTTTAACAATTGAAAATTATAAAGGAATGTTAAAATAAAATCAAACCTAATTCTTTGATAAATAATCTATACTTTTATAGCTTAAACAATTTACAGGTTATGAAGTTATCTTTTTCTTTTTTAAAGTTCGGTTTTTTATTAATTTCTGTTGTAATTTTTGCTCAAGAAACTCCCAAAGTTATTCAACCAAGCGAAAAAAACTCTGATAAATTTAAACAAATGTACGATTTGTTGGCAACACCAAATATGTATAGAACAGCATCTGGCGCACCTGGACCAGAATATTATCAACAACAAGCCGATTATAAAATTGATATTGAGCTAGACGATAAAAACACAAAACTTTACGGAAAAGAAACAGTAACTTATACCAACAACGCCAAAGAATCATTAGATTATATTTGGATGCAATTAGATCAAAATCAGCAGTCTAGAAAATCGTTATCTCCATTGGTAGAAAGCAATAAAACCGATCCTGCATCTGGAGTACAAGGTTTTTCTAGAAAATATCTTGAAGAAGATTTTGATGGAGGTTTTAATCTAGAATATGTAAAAGACGTATTAGGAAAGGCAATTTCATATACTGTAAATCAAACAATGATGCGAATTGAGTTGCCAAAACCGTTAAAAAAAGGAGAGAAATTTATTTTTTCTATAAAATGGTGGTACAATATTAATAATTATTTGCTTGATGGTGGTCGTTCTGGTTACGAACATTTTGATAAAGATGGAAATAATTTGTATGTTTTGGCGCAGTTTTTTCCAAGAATGGCAGTTTATAATGATGTTGAAGGTTGGCAAAATATGCAGTTTTGGGGTTCAGGAGAATTTGCTTTACCGTTTGGAAATTATGAAGTAAATATTACTGTTCCAGCAGATCATATTCTAGAAGCAACAGGAACTTTACAAAACAGAAGCGAAGTTTTTACGCCAGCTCAGGTTGCACGATATGCGCAAGCAGAAAAATCATTTGATAAACCAGTAATAATTGTAACTCAAGCCGAAGCCGAAGCAGCAGAAAAAATGTTTTCTGACAAGAAAAAAACTTGGAAATTTAAAGCAGAAAATGTTAGAGATTTTGGAATTTCAACTTCAAGAAAATTCATTTATGATGCAATGGCAGTAAAAGTTGGAAGTAAAACGGCAATGGCAATTTCACTGTATCCAAAAGAAGGAAATCCGTTGTGGGAAGAATATTCTACAAGAATTGTGGCGCACACTTTAAAAAGTTATTCTCAATATACCTTTGATTATCCTTATCCAAAAGCAATTTCTATAAATGCAAAAGATCAAGGTATGGAATATCCAATGATTTGTTGGAATTATGGAAGACCAGACGATACAGGAAAATATACAGATCAAACTAAATACGGAATGCTTGGTGTTATTTGTCACGAAGTTGGACACAATTTTTTTCCTATGATAATAAATTCTGACGAACGTCAATGGACTTGGATGGACGAAGGATTGAATTCATTTTTAGAATATTTAGCAGAACAATCATTTGATCCTAATTTTCCAACACGTCGTGGTCCAGCTAAAAATATTATTCCCTATATGAGTGGAGATCAAAAAGGTTTAGAACCAATTATGTCCAACTCTGAAAGTATTCGTCAATTTGGAAACAATGCTTACGGCAAACCAGCAACTGCATTAAATATTCTTCGTGAAACCGTTATGGGACACGAATTGTTTGATTATGCTTTTAAAACTTATGCCAATCGTTGGAAATTTAAACATCCAACACCTGAAGACTTTTTTAGAACTATGGAAGATGCATCTGCAGTAGATTTAGACTGGTTTTGGAGAGGTTGGTTTTACTCTACAGATTATAATGATATTGGAATAAAAGACGTAAAAAAATATTTTGTAAGCAACGAACCATCTAAAGAAGTTACCGAATTTTTAAAAACTAGAAGAAGAAGAGATTCTGGAAATGCGCCAATGGTTTATATGATTGCCGATGGAAGTGAAGATTTTAAAACAGAATTAAATAAACCATTTAAAATATCAGATTATAAAGCACTTGACGATTATATAAATGAAAAATTTACAGCAGAAGAAAGAGCAAAATTAAAAGAGCCAAAGTATTTTTATCAAGTAACTTTTGATAAACCTGGAGGATTAGTTATGCCAATTCTTGTAGATTTAACATTTGAAGATGGAACTAAAGAATCGCACAAATTTCCAGCTCAAATATGGAGAATGAACGATAAAGAAGTTAGTAGAACCTTTGCAACAGATAAAGTTGTAACTAAAATTGAACTAGATTCTAAACAAGAAACTGCCGATATAGATGTTACTAATAATACTTGGCCAAAAGCAGAAGTTAAATCTAAATTTGAATAAAAAACTAATTACATTTGTAATAAATAAATAGAAATAAGAATATGTTTGGAATTGGTGGTGGTGAATTGGTATTTATTATAATCGTTGCATTAATGCTTTTTGGAACAGATAAAATTCCCGAAGCTGCAAGAACATTTGCCAAAGTTATGGCTCAAATTAAAAATGCTTCAAACGATATAAAAGGCGAAATTCAAAAAAGCGCATCAGATAATGGAATTGATACTTCATTTAAACAAATTACTAGTAATTTTACCGATGAAGTAGAAAGTATTAAAAGTAGTGTTCTACAAAATTCCGAAGACGTTACAAAAATTCCTATTGAAGAAATTAAACAAGATTTTGAAGATATATCTGGACCAATAAAAAGACAACTGTAATGCTTGAAAAAATTATTGAATTAGATAAACAATTATTTATATTTCTTAATAGTTTAGGTTCACCAACATTTGATGGATTTTGGTTAATAATTACAAAACAACTTAATTGGGCAACACTATTTTTATTAGTTTTTTATTTATTGCAAAAAAAAATTGGTTGGAAAAATACAATGCTTTATTTATTTTTAATTGCACTATTAATTTTAATTTGTGATCAAAGCGCTAATTTTTTTAAAAACACAGTACAACGATTACGACCATGTAATGATTTGCAAATAAAAAATGTAATACGCATTGTAATTCAAAGTGATACTTTTAGCTTTTTTTCTGGACATGCAACCAACTCAATGGCTACAACACTGTTTGTGTTTTTAACATTTAGAAAATTTTACAAATATGCATTTTTATTGTTTTTATTTCCATTACTATTTGCTTACAGCAGAATTTATTTAGGACTGCATTTTCCAATAGATATAGTCACAGGTTATGTGTATGGATCAATTTTTGGATTTTTATTTTATAAATTATATCTCTATTTACAAAACCGTTTTTCACTAAATCAAATAAAAATTTAGTAATTACAAAACCCTTGAAACTGTTAATCCGTCACGAATTGGTAGTAAAACTGTTTCTACTCGTTTATCTTCGTTCACCATTTTATTATATTCTAAAAGTATTTTTGTGCTAGTATCTTTTGTATTCAATTCTTCAAGAACTTTACCACTCCAAAGCACGTTGTCAGATAATATAATGCCACCTTTGTTCATTATTGGTACAATTAAATTAAAATAATTGATGTAATTTTCTTTATCAGCATCAATAAAAACTAAATCGTATTTTTTATTTAGAGTTGGAATTATATCTAAACCACTTCCTAGATGCGCTGTAATTTGGTTTTTCCAAACAGATAAATCAAAATATTTTTGTTGTATAGAAACCAATTCTTCTTTAACATCAATCGTGTCTAACGTTCCATCTTTTTGCAAACCTTCTGCCAAGCATAAAGCTGCATAACCAGTGTAAGTTCCAACTTCAAGAATAGTTGTAGGATTTATAATTTTAGATAACATACTCAAAACTCTTCCTTGAAAATGACCACTTAACATTCTAGGTTGAAGAATCTTTTGATGTGTTTCTTTAAACAATTGAACCAACAATTCTGGTTCTGTTTGCGAGTGATTTTCTACGTAAAGTTCTAATTCTTGTGATATGAAGTGCATTTTATTTTAGTATTTGTAATCTAATATTAATTTAGTTGAAAACAATAATTAAGTAAATTAGCTTGTTCTTTTTTATTTTGTTCAGAATTTAATAAAGTAAATTCATAAAAAGTGTCTTTTTTAAAACCATACATTACACTTTTTTTTTCTTTTGTTCCTATTAGCTGATAAATTGCAAAATCTTCTTCATTGGTTTCAATTAATTCAATAGTATAATTTTCATAATTTTTCCAGTAATCAATTTTTCTTTTTAAACTTGATAAAAATTGTCTGCTATTATAATGTAGTACTTCATTTTCATCTTTACACATTTTACAAAAATGAGCAGGAAAATGATCTAAACGCAAAATTTCATTTTTGTTATTAGATAGTAAACTAGTTTTTTTAGAATTTACATAATATTTTGAATTCATAGAAAGTGCTCTCCACTTTCCAATAACTTTTAAAACAGGTTCAAATCTATTATGTACATAAGTTATATCGTTTTCATATTTTCTACAAGTTCTATCTGTTTCACCATATCCATTGGTTTTTTCGGTTGATTTACAACTTATAAATAAAGAATATACAATAAGTAAAAAATAAAATTGTCTCATAAGCTCTAATTAAAATTTAAAAGTAAATTATTCATTCTTTAAAAGCAAATATCAATCTCTTAAAATGTTTTACCTTTGCACAATGATTGAGAAAAAAGACATCAGAGCCATTTCTAAAGAACAATTACGAGAATTTTTCGTTACCAATGGCGATAAACCCTTTCGTGGAAATCAAGTTTACGAATGGTTATGGAGCAAAGGCGCGCATTCTTTTGACGATATGACCAATCTGTCCAAAGAAACTCGCACCATGCTAGAAGCCAATTTTGTAATCAATCACATCAAGGTCGACACTATGCAACGTAGCGAAGACGGAACAGTAAAAAACGCAGTTCGCTTGCACGATGGGTTGGTAGTAGAAAGTGTTTTAATTCCAACAAATACTAGAACAACAGCTTGCGTTTCAAGCCAAGTTGGTTGCAGTTTAGATTGTAATTTTTGCGCCACAGCACGACTAAAAAGAATGCGAAATCTAGAACCAGGCGAAATCTACGACCAAGTTTTAGCAATAGACAACGAAAGTAAATTGTACCATAACAGACCACTTTCCAACATAGTTTTTATGGGAATGGGCGAACCGTTAATGAACTACAATAACGTAATCAAAGCCATTGACATGATAACATCCAACGAAGGATTGGCAATGTCGCCCAAAAGAATTATGGTTTCCACCTCTGGAATACCAAAAATGATTAAAAAAATGGCGGATGACGATGTAAAATTCAAATTAGCAGTATCACTTCACTCAGCAATAGACGAAGTTCGAGCCAAAATTATGCCTTTTTCGTCCAATTTCCCACTTAAAGATTTGCGCGAATCGTTAGAATATTGGTACAGCAAAACCAAAAGCAAAGTTTCCTACGAATACGTTGTCTGGAAAGACATCAACGACAATAAAGAAGCCGTTGCAGCATTAGTAAAATTCTGCAAATACGTTCCGTGCAAAGTCAATTTAATCGAGTACAATCCAATAGACGATGGCGAATTTCAACAAGCATCACCAGAAGCAGTAAATCTATACATTTCAGAACTTCAAAAAGTAGGAATCGTAGTAAAAGTGCGAAGAAGTAGAGGCAAAGACATCGATGCAGCTTGCGGTCAACTCGCCAATAAAGAAGTGTAAAAATCTTTATTAGAAGCAAATGGCTTGGGTATTTTCAGCAAACCATATTCCTGCTGTCCATTCCAATCTTTTTTTAATTGCCTTGGGTTT
>JAYVKR010000152.1:0-16493 GCA_043768185.1 Flavobacterium sp. | reverse complement strand
ATCTTTATTCAATTATAAAAATTTTTCAGAAGCCAACTTTGAATTTGATGTCAAAATCAACTGCTTTGTAGGAAAAAATGGAGTTGGAAAGACCAATGTGCTTGATGCAATTTATCATTTGGCAAATGGAAAGAGTTATTTTAATCCGTTGGCAGTTCAAAATATTAAACACAATGAAGAATTTTTTGTTGTTGATGGCGAATTTGAAAAAAATGAAAGAACAGAACAAATTGTAAGTAGTTTTAAAAAAGGCCAAAAGAAAATTTTAAAACGAAACGGAAAATCGTACGAGAAATTTTCAGATCATATTGGTTTTATTCCGCTTGTAATTATTTCTCCTGCAGACAACGATTTAATTATTGAAGGAAGCGAAACCAGACGAAAATTTATTGATACAGTAATTTCGCAATTGGATGCCAATTATTTGCAAAAGCTTATTCAGTATCAAAAAATCATTATTCAACGCAATGCATTATTAAAATATTTTGCATTAAATCATGTTTTTGAAAATGATACTTTGTCTATATACAATGAGCAATTAAATTCTTTAGGTCAAGTATTATTTGAAAAAAGAAAGCAATTTATTGATGATTTTCTTCCTATATTTAATAAGTATCATAAAGAAATTACCAATTCTAATGAGCAAGTGCAATTAGTTTATGAAAGTCATTTATTTGAAGCCGATACTATAACGTTATTAGAAAAAAATATCAATAAAGATAGAGCTTTGCATTATACATCTGTAGGAATTCATAAAGACGATTTATCATTTTTAATAGACAATTATCCAATAAAAAAGTTTGGATCTCAAGGACAACAAAAATCGTTTTTAATAGCATTGAAATTGGCGCAATTTGAATTTGTTAAAAAGCAAAGTGGCGAAAAACCAATACTTTTATTTGATGATATTTTTGATAAATTGGACGAGTTTAGAGTTAGCAAAATTGTAGAAATGGTGAACGAAGAAGAATTTGGTCAATTATTTATATCAGATACACATCCAGAACGAACAGAAGCAATCGTAAAATCGACACATCAACCGTATAAAATATTTAATCTTTAATTTGTAAATTAGCTAAAAATAAAATCCTATTATGAAAAAAATTATCTCAATTATAGTTCTAAGTTTGTTTCTATCAAGTTGCAATGGTCAAACATCAACTTCAACAGAAAAAGAACAAAAAATTAAAACAATTGAAGGAATAACATTTGAAGAAAAGATACGTTCCATTAAAAATTTGCAACTTATTGATGTACGATCGCCAGAAGAATATGCGGTAGAACATCTTGAAAATGCAAAAAATATCAATTGGAATGGTGACGATTTTGTATCAAATGTAGAAAAATTAGACAAATCTAAACCAATATTTGTGTATTGCAAAGTTGGCGGAAGAAGTATTCAAGCTGCCAATAAATTATCTGAATTAGGATTTACAGAAATTTATAATTTGGATGGCGGAATTATGAAATGGAAAGGTAAAAAAACTTCTGCTTCAACTGTTAAACCAACAGGAATGAACTCACTACAATTTGATAAACTAATTAATTCTGATAAAAAAGTAATCATTAATTTCTCAGCAAAATGGTGCGAACCTTGCAAGAAAATGAAACCTTATTTATTGAAATTACAAGAAGAATTAAAAGGTAAAACATCCTTAATAATGCTAGACGCAGATGAAAATAAAACACTTTTAGAATCTATGAAAATTACCAGCTTACCAGTAATTTTAGTTTATGAAAACGGAAAAGAAGTTTGGAAAAATATTGGATTTTTATCTGAAGAAGATTTAAGAAAACAATTGTAAAAGTAAGAAATGTGAAGTGCGAAATACGAAGTGCGAGATACGAAGTGCGAAATATGAAAATGTTAAATGTAAAATAAGAAGTACAAAGTTTTTATAATACTAATATAATACTGATGATTACAAAAGAAACACAACAATTTCTTGCAGATTTAATTGCAAATAACAATACCGAATGGATGCATGCCAATAAAAAAAGATATGAAGAATTTAAAAAATCATATCACAATTACATTGCAACTATATTGGCAGAAATGAAACCGTTAGACAAATTATTAGAACCGTTAGAAATAAAAAACTGTACCTTTCGTATCAATCGCGATATTAGATTTTCTAAAGATAAATCGCCATACAAAACAAATATTGGAGTTTGGCTATCTCAAAATAAAAATCGTAAAAATTCGCCAGGTTATTACATTCATTTTGAAAAAGGAAATTCATTTGTTGCTGGCGGAGTTTGGTGTCCAGAGGTAAATGAATTAAAACAAATAAGAAAAGAAATAGAATTTTTTCACGAAGATTTAGAAACTATTTTAAATAATTCTGATTTTAAAAAAGAGTACAATTCACTTTCTATTGACGATACAAATAAATTAAAAAAAGCACCAAAAGATTTTGATCCCAATCATCCAGCAGTTGAATTATTAAAATTTAAAAGTTTTACAGCTTCGCAAAAATTAGATGATAAATTATTTTCTGATAAAGATTTTGCAAAGAAAATTGCCAAAAAAATGATTGTTTTAAAACCATTGAACGACTTTTTAAATCGTGCAATAGAAACGGAAGAATAGATTTTCAATGTCAATTGCAATTGCAAAAATCAATTTCAATGGGAAGACAATTTTCAATTTTATTCAATTTTGTCTTCCTGAGAAGTTTATGCTGAGAGAAGAAGAAGTACAGTCGAAGGATTTTTTTGATTGAAGAATGATGATTAACGATTGTTGATTTCAGATTTTTTTGAAATTGATTTTTGAAATTGATTTTTGAAATTGATTTTGTCTTCCCGAGAAGTTTATTCTGAGCGTAGACGAAGTAAAGTAGAAGGATTTTTGAAAAAGAATTAAAATAAAATAAACACAATGCAAATTCAAACTAATTTCTCTCTAAAAAAATACAATACTTTCAATATTGAAGCCAATGCAAAGCAATTTATTTCTGTAAAAAGCGAAGAAGAATTGAAAACCGTTTTAAAAAATTATTCCTCAGAAAAAAAATTTATTCTTGGTGGCGGAAGCAATATGTTATTGACTCAAGACATTGATGCTCTTGTAATTCATGTTGATTTAAAAGGAAAAAAAGTAATTCAGCAAGATGACGATTTTGTTTGGATAGAAAGTATGGCTGGCGAAAACTGGCACGAATTGGTACTTTTTACCATAAATCAAGACTTTGGCGGATTAGAAAATATGTCGCTAATTCCAGGAAATGTAGGCACAACTCCAGTTCAAAATATTGGTGCTTATGGAACTGAAATTAAAGACACCTTTGTTTCTTGCAATACTATAAATATTGCAACTCAAGAAGTAAAAATCTTTACCAAAACCGAATGTAATTTTGGTTACAGAGAAAGCATTTTTAAACACGAAGCTAAAGACCAATATGTTATTACTTCGGTTATTTTTAAACTCACAAAACGCAACCATAAAATAAATACTTCTTATGGCGATATTACTAAAGAACTAGAAAATAAAAATATTTTAAAACCAACGTTAAAAGATATTTCTAATGCCGTAATTGCCATTAGACAAAGTAAATTGCCAGATCCAAAAGAACTTGGTAACAGCGGAAGTTTCTTTAAAAACCCAATAATATCAAAAGCAGATTTTGATAAAATTCATGTTTTGCATCCAACAATGCCACATTATGTACTTTCAGAAAACACTGTTAAAGTTCCTGCAGGTTGGTTAATTGAACAAGCTGGATTTAAAGGCAAGCGATTTGGCGATGCCGGAATTCATAAAAACCAAGCATTAGTTTTAGTAAATTACGGCAATGCAACTGGTCAAGAAATTTTAGCTGTTTCTAAGGATATTCAAGCTACAGTTTTAAAACAATTTGGAATTGCTATTGATGCGGAAGTTAATGTGATATGATGTTAGAATTTAGATATTTGAAAATGGATTTATTGCTATTAAAATATAAAAAAATATAACTACATTTGTATAACAAAATATAACTATATGAGCATCAATTTCAATGATATTATTGAAACTGTAAGAATTAAAGAAAATTCTATTTCCATTAAAGCCATAGTAGCAACTGGTAAAGAAGGAGAATATTTTGTTGTAGTTTCTCCAGCAATTTTAGTTAGTGGATATGGTAGCACAAATGAAGAAGCTCATCAATCTTTTCAAGAAAATCTAGAACTTTTTTGTCAAGATTTAATGAAATTAACCAATGAGCAAAGAGAGATTGAACTTGCTAAACTTGGATTTTCAAAAGTAAAATACCACAATAAAAATTATTCTAAATCATATATTGATGAAAACGGAGTTTTACAAGGTTTTGAACCTGGAACTTTAAAAACTTCAATGCTTGAAGCTACTGTTTAATTTTAGAAATGGGAAAAAATAGACCTGTCAAAACTAAAGATTGGATTGCTTTTCTTAAAGCAAATAAATGTTATCATGTAAGAACCAAAGCTTCTCACGATCATTATAAATGTCCAGATTGTTTTAGAACAATAACACACAGAGAAAAAGATAAAGATATTCCAGCAATGCATTTAAAGACAAACTTAGCTACAATGGGTAAAACCTTAGTTGAGCTTTATGAATGGATTGAAGAAAATTGTTGAATCATTTTTACAAACACAATTAAAAAACCCAAAATCAATCCACAATATCTAACTAACATTTAGTACTTTTGCACACGATTAAAAATTTATTATGCTGCTAATTTTACTTTGCTTATTTATTGCTGTTGTTTTTGTTCAATTTCTATATTATGTTGTGTTTTTTGGTAAATTCTCGTTTGCCAAAGCACAAGTTAGCAAGCAAAAAAGAATCCCAATATCGGTAATTGTTTGCGCAAAAAACGAAGAAGAAAATGTTAAAAATTTCATACCAATATTAGCTTCTCAAAATTATCCAGATTTTGAAATTGTGCTTATTGACGATGCATCATCAGATGAAACCTTAGAATTATTTGAAGCATTTGAAAAACAATATTCCAATGTAAAATTGGTAAAAGTAGAAAACAACGAAGCATTTTGGGGAAACAAAAAATTTGCCTTAACTCTAGGAATAAAAGTAGCTAAAAACGAATATTTATTGTTTACTGATGCCGATTGTTACCCAATATCAACCGAATGGATTACCCAAATGAGCTCACAATTTACACAACAAAAAACTATAGTTTTGGGTTATGGTGGCTATGAAAAAATTAAAAATTCATTTTTAAATAAAATTATCCGTTTTGAAACCTTATTAACTGCTACACAATATTTTGCTTGGGCAAAATTAGGAAAACCCTACATGGGAGTTGGTCGAAATCTTGCCTATAAAAGAGAAGAATTTTTTAAAACAAACGGATTTATAGATCACATGAAACTACGATCTGGCGATGATGATTTATTTGTAAACCAAGCAGCCAATTCTAAAAATACAACTATAAGTTTTGCGCCAGAAAGTTTTACCTATTCTAAATCAAAAACTACTTTTTCCGATTGGTTTATCCAAAAAAGACGCCACGTTTCTACAGCAAAAAACTATAAATCGTTCGACAGAAGTCAACTAGCATTATTTTACGCATCGCAATTATTATTTTATATTTTGCCAATAATCTTGTTAATTTTTCTTTACAAATGGATTGTGGTACTAAGTTTGATAGTATTTAGATATGTTTTTGCTTGGATATCTTTAGGATTTTCAGCATCTAAATTAAAAGAAAAAGACGTAATGTATTGGTTTCCAATAATCGAAATTACACTTATTTTTACACAACTAAATATTTTTATCACCAATACCTTCTCAAAACCAGTACATTGGAAATAATTTCTCACATTGATAAAGCCAAAAAAGGCGATCAAATTGCCTTTACCTATTTGCTAGACCATTATTGGAACGAAGTATACGGATTTATGCTTAAACGTACAGAAAATGAAACCGATGCCGAAGATATTGCCATAGAAACTTTTGCCAAAGCATTCGATAAAATTGCAACTTATAATCCTGAATTTCAATTCAATACATGGTTAATTGCAATTGCAAAAAATGTACATATTGATTTACTTCGCAAAAAAAAATCGTCACATTTTGTAGAAATCACAGACGAAGAAGACCAACAAGCTTACAACGTTGCCGACAGTTCACCATCAGCCGAAGATGAACTAATTACAGAGCAAAATCTTTCTAGATTATTGCAATTCATAAAAGAATTAAAACCTCATTATCAAGAGGTTATACAACTTCGTTACTTTCAAGAACTCAGTTATCAAGAAATTTCAGAGCAACTTAATGAACCGTTAAGCAATGTAAAAATAAAACTCCTTCGTGCCAAAAAACTCTTGGCAGAAATCATTCAAAATAAATAGCTTTTTTAGAAACGAATGGCTTGGGCTTTATTTATATAGGTAATTCCTGCCTTCCATTCTATTCCCAATGAAAAATTGGGAGATGCCATTCCAGTCAGGGTTATTTAATTTTTGTAATGCATTTTTATAACTTAGTTTTTTACTTCTTTCCGTTCTAACGAAGAATGTTAAAAAATAATACACTTATAACACAATTTTAACAAATAGTATACGTTATAAAAGTATAAAACACTTCAATTATGTAACATAAATACTTTAACCCTTAATTTTTATTATTATGAGAAATGTTAGTATTTATGGAAAAAAATGGCTCGACTTAGTTTTTGAAGGAAAAAACAAAGAATATGGCGCGTACAAACTTCGCCAAGAGCAAAATAAAACAACAACTATCGCTTTTATTTTTGGAATGACTTTTTTATGCGGTTTTGTTTTTTTGCTAAGTTCATTTACAAAACCAGAACCAGTTACTATTTCTTGTGATGAACCAAAAATTACACCAATTCATTTAATTGAAGAACCAATTATTGACAAACCAAAAGTTGAACCAATAAAACCAAAAAGTAACCCAAAAACTCCAATTGATTTAGAAAAACCAACTGGACCAATGGTAATTGTAAAAACTCCAGCAGCAATTGTAGATGTTCCAACAAATGCCGAACTTCCAACTAATCCAACACCACCAACTGGAACTCCAACTGGCGGAACAGAACCATATTTAGCACCAACTACTGGTGGCGGAAATGTACCAACAATACTTCCTGCAAAACCAACTGGACCAATTCCAACAAGTGAACTAGACAGACAACCAAATTATCCTGGTGGAATGAAAAACTTTTATGAATATGTTGGAACAAATTTTGACAGAAATAATCTAGACGAAGGAGAAACTATTAGGGTAAAAGTTTCGTTTGTAATAGAAAAAAATGGCACAATGACTGACATAAAAGTTTTAGAAAAAACTAATAATACTATAGATCACGAAGCCATTAGAGTTTTAAAATCCTTAAGAACTAAATGGTCTCCAGGTTTTAAAAATGGTGAACCTGTTAGATCTCAATTTACATTACCAATTACGGTAGTATTATAATTTTACATTATTTATTTTACTAAAAAAACTTGTGAGCTATAATTTAACTTACAAGTTTTTTTTTTACTTAAGTTTTATTTTATAAATACATTTTAATCGTATTTCTTTACATTCTGATTTCAAAGTTTCAGAAGAAGAATCTCTGTTAAATTCATTTAACTTTTATTTCGCTTATGTAATTGTTTGCAGAGATTCTTCCTTTGTCAGAATGGAAAGTTATCGCTAGAGGAAATGTAGTAGTAATTGGTGTTTGATTTTGAAATACTATAAATTTTATAGTTTAGTAAACTAGCAATCGTACTAATTGTCTTTCTGACGAAGGAAGAATCTCTATGAAATTGGTAGTTTTGCCTAATTTGTGTGAGTATTTTGTTGAGATTCTTCCTTCGTCAGAATGAAAAGTGGTAAAAACTAAGTTTCAAAAATGCAATACAAAAATTAAATAACCCTGACTGAAATGGCATCTTCCGATTTTTCATCGGAAATAGAATGAAAGGCAGGAATTGCGTAGATAAATAAAGCCCAAGCCATTCGTTGCTAAACAAATCATAAAACTAGTAGTGAAATATTAAAATAGTCATTGTTTTAGTATCTTTGTAATGTTAAATTTATAGTATGGAATCGGTTTTAGAAAATACATTACCAATTGGCAAGCCCAAATGGTTAAAGGTTAAATTACCAATTGGACAGAAATATACTGAGCTTCGCGGATTGGTTGATAAGTATAAATTAAATACTATTTGCGCTTCTGGAAGTTGCCCAAATATGGGCGAATGTTGGGGTGAAGGAACGGCAACTTTTATGATTTTAGGAAATGTTTGCACGCGTTCGTGTGGTTTTTGTGGTGTAAAAACTGGAAGACCAGAAACGGTTGATTGGGATGAACCAGAAAAAGTAGCGCGTTCTATAAAAATTATGAACATTAAACACGCTGTAATTACTAGTGTTGACAGAGATGATTTGAAAGATATGGGTTCAATTATTTGGTTGGAAACTGTTGAAGCTATTCGCAGAATGAACCCAGAGACGACTTTGGAAACTTTAATACCAGATTTTCAAGGTAATGAACGCAATTTAGACCGAATTGTAGAAGCTAATCCTGAAGTTGTATCGCACAATGTTGAAACTGTAAGACGATTGACAAGAGAAGTTAGAATTCAGGCAAAATATGATAAAAGCTTAGAAGTTCTTAGATATTTAAAAGAAAAAGGCATTAAGAGAACCAAATCTGGAATTATGCTTGGACTTGGCGAAACCGAGCAAGAAGTTATTGAAACCATGCAAGATTTGAGAAATAACAATGTTGATATTGTTACTATAGGTCAATATTTACAACCAAGTAAAAAACATTTGCCTGTAAAAGAATTTATTCATCCTGACCAGTTTGAAAAGTATGAAAAAATTGGAAAAGAAATGGGTTTTCGTCATGTAGAAAGTGGTGCTTTGGTGCGTTCTAGTTATCATGCTGCGAAACATATTTTGTAAGTACGAGGTTTTATATACGAAGTACGAAGTTTTGAAGATGGAAGATGGAAAATAGAAGTTTGAAGATGGAAGATTATAAAATTTACCTAACTATTTTTAAACTTTTAAACAATTTAAACTTTTAAACAATTTAAACTTCTAAACAATTTAAACTTTTAAACAATTTAAACTTTTAAACAATTTAAACTTCTAAAAAATTTAAACTTCTAAACAATTTAAACCTTCTTAAACAATTTAAACTTTTTTAAACAAACTTTATCTATTGAAAACAAGAATTGCCATTAATGGATTTGGAAGAATTGGACGAAACTTATTTCGATTACTTTTAAATCATCCAAATATAGAAGTTGTTGCCATAAATGACATTGCCGACAATAAAACAATGGCTCACTTGACCAAATATGATAGTATTCACGGCGTTTTACCTTACACTTGTTCTTATAATGAAAATGCAATTGTTGTAGATGGAAAAGAATATTTATTTTTTCATGAGAAGAAAATTTCTAACTTAAATTGGAAGGTTTTAAATATAGATTTTGTTGTAGAAAGCACAGGAAAATATAAAACATTTGAAGAAATTAATACTCATATAATAGTTGGAGCCAAAAAAGTAATTCTTTCTGCGCCAAGTGAAGACGAAGCTATTAAAACTGTTGTTCTTGGTGTAAATGAACATATTCTTGACGGAAAAGAGAAAATAATTTCTAACGCAAGTTGTACTACCAATAATGCTGCACCAATGATTAAAGTTATTAATGATTTATGTGGCGTAGAACAAGCATATATTACTACAATTCATTCCTATACGACAGATCAAAGTTTGCACGATCAACCACATAAAGATTTACGTCGTGCTCGTGGCGCAAGTCAATCTATTGTACCAACTACTACTGGTGCAGCCAAAGCTTTAACCAAAATTTTTCCAGAAATGGAAGGTAAAATTGGTGGTTGTGGCATTAGAGTTCCTGTTCCAGATGGTTCGTTAACCGATATTACTTTTAATGTAAAACGAAAAGTTTCTATTGAGCAAATTAACGCTGCTTTTTTACTTGCTTCACAAACAAATTTAAAAGGAATTCTAGATTATACCGAAGATTGTATAGTTTCTGTAGACATTATTGGAAATAAAAATTCGTGCCTTTTTGACTCTCAATTAACATCTGTTATTGATAAAATGGTAAAAGTTGTAGGTTGGTACGATAATGAAATTGGTTATTCTAGTAGAATTATCGATTTAATTACTTTAATTTCTAAATAATTTCATTAATTTGTAATTCAACATAAAAAATACATAACAAAATGAAGCAATTGTTGTTATTCATTTTATTATTTCCTCTTCTTACCTTCTCCACTTTAAAAACTAGTGTAGAAATTGATAGCGTAAACTATTATATTTCTTTAGTTAAATTTAATAAATCGCTAAATAATTATAAAAATTGTTTAGAATTTTCTCAAAAAGCTTTGGATTTTGCCAAAAAATCTAACAATCAAAAAGCTATTGCCGATAGTTATTCTAACTTAGGAATTACCTATCTTGAAATAGAAAAATACGATGATGCGCTAGAAGTGTTGGTAAAAAGTATTGCCATTTATTCAACATTAGATTATTCTGCACAACAAGCATTTACGCATTACAGCATTGGTGTTTGTTATCTTCAAAAGAATAATTATGTAATGGCAGAAAAGAATTTTGATACTGCAAAAATTATTTACGAAAAGCTAAAAATTACTGCTGCAACTGAAACTTTAAATCTTCAAAGAGGAATAATTTACAAAGAAAAAGGAAAATTTGAACTAGCATTACCATTATTTGAGAGAATTGCTAATATTGAAAAAAGTGATGATTCTAACAAACTTAAAACAGAAGCACTTTATCATATTGGAGAAATAGAATTGTCTAAAAAACGTAATAACCTGGCTTTAAATTACTTAAACAGAGCATTAGAACTAAGTAAGAAAGAAAATAATTTAGAGTCTAAAACCAAGATAGTTTTGGCTTTGAGTAAAGTTTATGAAAATTCGTTAGACATAAATAAATCGCTTACTTATTTAAAAAAACATTTACAATTAAAAGATAGTTTGGTATTAATTAACAACAAAAAAATTGGTGTAGAAGATTATGATAGTTTTAAAGATTCTGAAAAATTAAAACTTATTGAACAAATTGATAAAGAAAATAAAAGTCAGCAAAAAGCTAATTCATTTGCCAAATTAATAAGCATTCTTGCCATTGCATTAATTTCTATCTTGTCTTTATTGAGTTTGTCTTTATATAAAAACAATATTATAAGAAATCAATCTAATGCACTTTTACAAGATAAAAATAATGAATTATTTATTGCTAAAGAAAAAGCCGAATTTGCATCGAATGCTAGAGCCGATTTTTTATCGACAGTAAGTCACGAATTGCGAACTCCATTAAACGCTATTAACGGAATTACACATCTTTTAATGGAAGAAAATCCGAAAGAAAGTCAGATAAATTACCTAAATTCTCTAAAATTTTCTGGTAATTATTTATTAACTTTTATTAATGATATATTAGAAATTAATAGAATTGAATCTAATAACATTCCTATAGAAAAAATTAATTTTAATTTAATTTCTTTACTTACAGATATTCAAAATTCGTTTAAAGAAATTGCTATAGAAAACAACAATACTGTTACATTAGAAATTGATGAATCTGTACCATTAAACATAATTGGCGATATTACTAAATTGTCTCAAATATTTATGAATTTGATAAATAATTCACTAAAATTTACAAAAGGTGGTTATGTAAAAGTTATTGCAAAATTAAATTCTTCAGAAAATAAAAATGTAGTAATTTCTTTTAAAGTTGTTGATAATGGTATTGGTATTCCAGATGATAAACAAGAAGAAATTTTTAATAGTTTTTCTCAAGGTTCAATAGAAATTAATAGAAAATATGGTGGAACAGGATTAGGTTTGGCCATTGTAAAGCGTTTGATTGAGTTGCTTGGAGGCAAAATTTCTTTAAACAGTAAAGTAGGTTTAGGTGCTACTTTTTCGTTTGCATTACCATTTGAAGTTGGCGAAAATGTAATTGTAAATATAAAAGAAAATAAATTTGACGAAAGTAGTGTTAAAAACAAAAAAATTCTATTAGTTGAAGACAACAAAATTAATCAAATGATTACCAAAAAAATGCTAGAAAACAAAGGTATGTTTTGTAGAATTGTAGATAATGGTGAAGAATGTGTAGAAATATTAAAAGAAAAACACGACTTCGATTTGGTTTTAATGGATGTTCATTTACCTGGAATAAACGGTACAATTGCAACAGAACAAATTAGAAAATTTAATACTATAACTCCAATTATAGCATTAACTGCAATTTCATTAAATGAAAATAGAGAAATGTTACTATCTTATGGAATGACAGATGTTTTAACTAAACCATTTGATATCGATAATTTCTATAAAGTTATTGCACAAAACTTATCTTAATAACTAACAATCAATTCTTTAATTAATTTTCTAACCTTTGGTTCTGCTTCATTTGCAGCTTGAAGTACTTCTTCGTGAGTTATAGTGTGAATACTTTCTTCATTTCCAATATCGGTAATTACAGAAATTCCAAACGTTTCTAAATCCATATGACGTGCAACAATTACTTCAGGAACGGTAGACATTCCAACACAATCTGCACCCAAAGCTTTTACCATTTTATATTCTGACAAGGTTTCAAAAGTTGGACCTTGCAAACCAAGATAAACTCCATCTTGAACTTCAATTTCTAATTTTGTGGCAACTTCTTTAGCTTTTAAAATCATTTTTCTGCTAAAAGGTTCGCTCATATTTACAAATCGTGGGCCAAAACGTTCGTCGTTTTTTCCTCTCAAAGGATGTTCTGGCATCATGTTAATATGATCTTTTAAAAGTACAATTGAACCTACTTTATAGTTAGAATTTACACCACCAGAAGCATTAGAAACTATAAGTTTAGAAACGCCAAGAAACTTCATTACACGCACAGGAAAAGTTACTTCTTTCATAGAATATCCTTCATAAAAATGAAATCGTCCTTGCATTGCAACTACTTTTTTTGTTCCAATAGTTCCAAAAACTAAAGCTCCTTTGTGACCTTCTACAGTTACAATTGGAAAGTTTGGAATTTCAGCATAAGGTAAAGTAAATTCTACTGCAATATCGTCTGTAAAACTACCTAATCCTGAACCTAAGATAACACCATATTCTGGAGAAAAACCTGTTTTTGATTTAATAAAATTAACGGTTTCTTGAACTTCTTCCCACATAATCTAAAATTGTTTGGTCAAAGGTATCATTATTATTTATAAAGGAACTTTTTATTGGTAAATAAAATAATGTATCACTTTGTAATTTATTGTTTAACCTAACGTAATCCTTTTCAGTAGTGATAATTACACTGTTTTGTGCTTTATTTTTTATTGTAAAAATATCAGAATCAGTAAAATTATGATGATCATTATATTCAAGAATTTCATCATTTTCTGTTTTCAAATAATTAAAAAACGACTCTGGTTTTGCAATTCCTGCAACTAAAAGTTTGGTTTCGGTTTTAATATCTTCAACTTTCAATTCTTTAGTGTTAGAATAAATAGTTTTATCATAATCTATAAATGAAAAATAAATTTGATTCTTTTTATTTTCAGATAAATAACATTTTAAATCATCACTAATTTTCTGTTGTTCCAATTCAGAAATAGTTCTCGGACATTTTGTAACAATAATTAAATCAGCTCTTTTTGCTCCACTTCTACTTTCTCTTAGATTTCCTGTTGGAAGCATAAAATCATCAGAAAACAAATCATTATAAGACGTTAGCAAAATATAAAATCCTGCTTTTACTTTTCTGTGTTGAAAAGCATCATCTAGTAAAATAACTTGGGGTTTTTCGGTTTTAGAAAGTAATTGTTCTATTCCATTTTTTCTGTTAGCATCAACAGCAACTTGAATTTTAGGAAATTTTTTATACATTTGAAAAGGTTCATCGCCAAGAATTTCAGCATTTGCAGAAGCATTTGCCAATATAAAACCGCTAGATTTTCTTTTGTAACCTCTACTTAAAGTTGCTACTTTATAGTTATCAGATAATAAACGAATTAAATATTCAATTTGAGGCGTTTTTCCTGTGCCGCCAACGCTAAGGTTTCCTACTGCAATTATTGGTAAATTAAACGAATACGATTTTAAAATTCCTTTATCAAAAAGAAAATTTCTAAGAGAAGTAATAATTCCATATAAAATGGAGAATGGAAAAAGTAGTTTTCTAATGAAATTCATAGATTTATTTATCAGAATAATGTCACATTGCAGAAACTACGTAAACGGTTATGGTTTCATTTTCTAGATAATAAATCATTCTATCTTTTTGATTTATTTTTCTTGACCAAAATCCACTAAGTTCATATTTTAATTCCTCTGGATTTCCGCTGCCTTCAAATGGAGTCTCAGAAAGTTCTAAAAGTATTTTTGCAATTGCTTTTATACTTTTTTTATCGCCAGATTTATAATGCAGTTTAATATGTTTTTGAGCAATTTCTTTTATTTCAATCCTAAACTTTCCCATACATTATTTGGATCAATTGCTATACTATTTTTATTTTTTGCAGAATCTAAAACCATTTTAACAAACTTAGGATCGTATGGACTACTAGTTTTTTTCTCTTTTTTAGGAAGTTCTTCAATAACTTCAATACCATTTACACCTTTAAAAAAAGATTCAGACATTGCCATAAAAGCTTTTCCTGCTTTTGTGCGTTGGTTAATTTTAATAGTTAATACAGTCATAATAACAAATTTAGAACTACAAAGATACAAAAACCATACAATTTTTATTTCTTGAAATAAACATACTACGAAAGTAACATTTTTTTATCTTTGAATTATAATTAACGTTAAAAAATGAAAACAAAATTTATAGTTTCCGTTGTCTTATTTTGGATATTCAATTTTGGATATTCTCAAACCAATCAAGATGCTACGATTTTAAAAGTACTTTTAACTAAGTATTTTAAAACCGAAAAAGTAATTGTAAAAAACAGATTGCAATATTTAAGTTTGTACTGCAATAAAGCACCAAATAATGAAGAAACGTTCGAAGTAATTTCTAAAAACGAGTTGCTTAAAAAAAATGCAGCAATTATTAAACAACAAGTAGCCAACAAAGTAGAAGAAAACTGGAGTAATGAAATTACAGAAATTTTTAATAATCAAAATCAATATTTAAAAAGTAAAGTCAATAATTGTTTGTCGTTAGAAGACTATCAAAAAGTTTCTAAAAGATATAATGACAACAATCAACGATTAATGATTGTAAGCAAACCAATGTATTTTGAAACCAAATATTGCTTAGTAAAAGTTGCTTTTTACAGAAATATTGAACATAATAATGGTAGTTTTTTATTGTTAGAAAATGTAAATGGCGTTTGGATAATTAAGGAATATATAAATGAATGGTCAACTTAAAAAACTTTTAATGAAGAAAATAATATGTTTTTTATTAATATTAGTCTTATTAACTTGCTGTAAAAATCCAGAAATAAAAGTAAATAAAGGCATAAAAACTAAAGCTATATCAAATAAAAATGATAAAAAAAACATTAATAATAGCTGGATTTTTAGTTTTGAAAAATTTAAACAAGCAATTCTTAATGATGAAATTAATATTGTTAAACCTTACTTACAATATCCAATGACTGATGGCTTTAATAATGTTTGGAGTTTAGTATTAAACGGTCAAAAAGTTGGTATTGAAGATAAAAATGATGATTTTACCTCAGATGATTTGGAAAAATATTATTTCGAGGTGTTTCCTAGTTCATTTAAAATTGCATAAAAAACATATAATATAGGAAATATTGAATCTAATAAAGATGTATTAAGTAATATATTTTTAAATGAAGAAGGTGATGAAATTCAGTTGTCAACACTTTATGATAGCAATTACAAAGGATTTGTAATTAAACTTTTAAATCTAACCCAAATAAAAATGCATAAAGAACAAGATTCGAAATTTTTTAGAGAAAATTCACCAAATGAAAATGGGATTTATTCTGAACCATCGTATGATGAAATTGATATTGATAATAAATTCGAAGAAATATCTTATGAATTTAAAATACAAAAAGACAATACAGTTTTAATAACTTCAATAAATAAATCAAATTTTTAAATGAAAATAAAAGATTTATACCCAATTCTAGAAGAACTTGCGCCATTAGCTTACGCAGAAGATTTTGACAACGTTGGGTTATTAGTTGGCAATAAAGAAAATGAAATTACAGGAATATTAGTGTGCCACGATGCATTAGAAAGTGTTGTTGGTGAAGCAGTTACAAATAATTGTAATTTAATTATCTGTTTTCATCCGATACTATTTTCTGGTTTAAAAAAAATTACTGGTAAAAACTATGTGGAAAAATCTGTAATTAAAGCTATTAAAAATGATATTGCAATATACTCAGTTCACACAGCGTTAGACAATCATAAAAATGGAGTAAATAAGATTTTTTGTGATGCTTTAAGATTAAAAAACTGCAAGATTTTAATTCCGAAAACTAATTTTATTCAG